>NZ_JAALXT010000009.1 GCF_011634775.1 Thalassoroseus pseudoceratinae | reverse complement strand
TAGCCTGCGACGGCTATCGTAATCGAATCGTCTCACGTATGCACTCAATTGCGTGTTGGTTGAGAGTCAGTGTGTAAGATATCACATTTGAAGCGAAAACATAGAAACCTTGACTAGTTGGCCCATTGAGAACGCAGCTCTTTTGACGACGCTGCTCTTTTCGTCATCATTTCCGCAAGTGTGAACCAGCCAATGCCAATCACGGTTTGATCAGTGATTCACACAAGCAGAGTGAGTTTTGGTAACATCGTTTCAGGCCGTAGTGATGACCACTTTTCAGCAGAGTGATTTGACCGTGCGAAAATCCCACCAGCTTAAGTGGCTCATGATCATTGTTGGACTTGTGACATTTGCAGCAGGTTGCCATGGGCAAGACGAGCTCAACGAAACCGATTCCACGGTGATCGATCAACGGACCGTGCAATCAGTAGTCCGTTACGCGGTCGACGATTTTACAGTCGGCTGTCGAGTTCAACCGAAACCTCTGTCCGGAGATCAGTATTTCGGAACGCTGCCAATTCTCAACAAGCTTCCGGGACCGATCTCGTGGGGGCGGTTGAGTGAGATGAATGTCGAGGAACTGGCGATTTTCGGCGGACCGGAGTCCGGCGAGCGAACCGGTGACAGATGGAGTCACGGCGTCGAATGGGCAGCAGCGGCACGTTTGTCACGACCCGTTGAACTCAAATCCTTGATACGGCAATGGCGCAAGTCGCTTGTGCCACGCGAAGTGCCGGACGATCCCCAGCCCGAACCGATGTCTCTGGACGGTGTTGACGGCTTTCGAATCCCCGCCGGTAGCTTTTTCCCGCCTCCCCGAATCTACAGCCCAATTCGATTTACCGACAGTGACGGTCAACCGGTTCCATTCGGAGTCAATGTGGGAAATATCGACGAATACCGTAGCTATATCGCTTGCGGAACCAAAGCGTCCGCCATTTTCACGCTTGATGGAATCGACGAATCCCTTCTCATCGACGACGAGTTACCATTGGAACTGCGGTTCCACGTCTTCCTTACGTCCCGTCTTCCGCAGGAGTTCCCTATCGCGAACATCGAATTGCGAAATCCGAAGACGGGATTGCGGAGCGAACCGCTGTCGATCCAGGCTCAGTCGTTCGTCAATCGCCGTCTCAACTTTCCGCGTCGTCTGACGGTGATCGCTGCTAAAGGCAGGCGGCAAGCCGACCTTCTGCGAGATCTGGTTTCCGAGGGCCGATTGGAAGTCGTCCTCACCGGCACACATTATGGTACCTATTACGGGGTGGGCGAATTCGACCTGAATGTGTTCGTGCCCGCGTTTGAATATGTCGCAATCGACAATCGAGAACTCGTCGTCGCCCAAACGCCGGAAACACTTCAGACGATGCTCCAGAATGAGAAGAAGAAGCCAACAGAACTCGCCCGGCGTCTTTCTCAGCCCGGCGACATCGTGGTGTCCGGCATGGGCCAGCGAAAACCCGACCGTCTCGTGCTTGGGAATATCTTTCAGATGCTCAATGACGGACCGATCTGGTACAAATTGGCGACTTTGAATGAGTTCACGGGTGCCGTTCGCTTGGACCGAGAAAGAACAGTGGAGATTTCCGCGAAGTTCACTCGGGAAGCCACAGCCCAGTCGGTGGGTCAACGTCTCGGTGCGGAACTCCGCAAGTTACAAGTCCAGACGCAAGACGCTATCGAAGATCATATCAATCGAGTGACTGTCAAGGCGCAACTCGCAACGTTAGGGATGGATGGTGTTCCCTTCGCCATTCCCTACGAAGGTCATCCAGTGACCCATGAGGAAAAGACCAGGGAGCGAACAGCCGCCTTTCTGAATGTCATCGATGACATCTTCGACGGCATTCAAACCGAAACTGAGAAGAATCGACTATTGATTCAATTCACAGTTCCTAAGAGTCTTTCAAATTTATCAAAGTCGAATGAAATCGTGTGGGCCAAATTGGATTTAGGATTGGCAGGTGATTTGTTCAATTTTGAGAAGTTCGATCGCGGCGATGAAGCGTTGCAGCGGGCCACAAACCGTATTCCCCACGTGACCGGAGCATGGTTTTGGCGGGCTTGGCAGCTCGCGTACAACACTCCTTCTCGTATGAACGGTTATTGGGCGCGTTACGTCTGGATTCGCCGGGGGATCAATAGTTTACTCGACGGTGCCGAGCAAAATCCGAACACGATCGATCTGCAGTGGATGGCAGCTCGGTTGATTAGCCGTAAGATTGGTGAGGCCGGTGATCGCGAAGCATTTCGCGAATTCTTTTCAGAGGATCAGGAATTGCATCAGCGGTTGGCAAGATGGATTGATTTGGACCAAGCAAAATCGCCCAGCCAACAAGTCGACAACTTTCTCGTCGCAAAACTGTTATTCGAATATTGCATTGAACGGCTGAAAAACAAAGACGTGACAACGATTGTTTGGCGGCCGCTGATCTACTCCAGACCGGCTTCAACTCAGGCACGATATGCGGACTCGCTCACGCGGAATGGTCATTGGGATGCCGCCGCAGATGCCTGGAAAGAAGCGGAAATACTACACGAAGACTTCAGCGAGCTGCAGTGGGCAAACCGAAATGATCGTTCCGAGAATTCCATGGATTTCATTCATCGGACTCTCCGCCTCGATTTTTGGTTGATGCGTTGTCGGTTCGAGCAAACAGATGAAATCCAGACGATTCGAAAGTTGTGGTATCAGGCGGACGAACTTGCAAGACAGTCGAAATGGGAACAAGCGATCCAGTTCTATAGTCAATCACTTCAGAAGCTAGCTGAGTTTCGAGGTCACCATCCCAACGAATATGCACTGTTGGCAGGCGATTTCCGAGATGTTGCCTTTGGCTACAAGGCGGCCAAGGAGCAACAAGGTGAGTCCGAAGACAAATCCAGCGAAGCGATTCTGAGTTCCCTCAAGTCTTCAGAATCGTATTCGACTTACTCAATTATGATCGATCCCGAACGTATCCGGAACTATCGAAACCAGGACTGAATGCCCTGCCCAGCTCAGCGTCAAAATCTCGATTGCTCAGTGGTCAAGGCCTCTCGGTCACTATGGGTCTTTGCAAGGGGATCCGGATGCCAGTCCGATCAGCTACAGATCACACGCGGAATGTCTTCTGTCGGTGTTCTCTGCCCAACCGCTCATCGACACGCGAAACCGGAAAGCAATGTTCACGGCACGTAGATCAAGCTCGGTACTGTAGTGATTCGACTATCTGCTAGTCTACAGAGGTACTTTTTTAGAACTCGTACGAGATACTTTTCAAGATATCCAAAGTCTGCCGGTGAGTTGAATGATGACCATCGAACATTGATGATGCCTGTATGTGCTAGGAATACATTGGTTGTATTCTTTCACGATGGATTGGTACGTTCCAGTTGGCTGGGATACGAGGAAGAGTTAGGAGATTCGATTTATGATGAAGACACTATTCTATTCTGTCTGTGGTCTCCTGCTGACGTTTACTTCCAGTCTTGCTGATGATCAACCGAACGTGCTGTTGATCGTCTCGGAGGACAACGGCCCGGAACTGGGTTGCTATGGTGATCCTTACGCTTCTACCCCGAATCTTGACGGGTTAGCCGCCGAGGGTGTGCGATTCGCGAATGCGTTTGTGCCCTACTCGGTCTGTTCGCCGTCGCGAGCCTGTTTTCTTACCGGATTGCGTCCGCACCAGAACGGGCATATCGGGCTGGCGACGCACAAGTTTGCCATGTATCGCGAAGACACGCCGAATTTCGTCACGCTGTTGAAAAAGAGGGGTTACCGTACGGGCATCATTGGAAAACTTCATGTGAACCCCGCGTCTGCCTTTCCGTTCGATTTCACCGCAATTCCATCCGCGAATTTCCAACGCAAGCAGTCACCCGCCGATTACGCTGCCGAAGCCAATCGGTTTTTCGCTCAGCCTGACGGTGCCCCCTGGTTCCTATCCGTCAACTACCCGGATGCTCATCTTCCGTTTCTGCGTCAGGCGAATCAGTTGCCGATTGACCCGTTGGACGCTGACGAAGTGAAACCGATGCCGTGGATTGGTGTCGACACTCCTCGACTAAGAAAGCAAGTGGCGAACTACTATAATTGTCTTGAGCGGTTGGACCATGCCGTCGGACTACTGCTTGACGAATTGAAGAAGACGGGGCAGGCCGACAATACGCTCGTTTTTTACATTGGTGATCACGGGGCCCAGTTTCCCCGTGGCAAGGGAACGGTCTACGAACCGGGACTTCGTGTTCCGATGATCGTTCGTTGGCCGGGGCATACGCAGTCGGGTCAGGTTCGGCACGAACTGGTTTCCACGCTCGACTTGCTCCCGACCGCACTTCGAGCCGCTGGCGTTCAACCCGAAGGCAACTTGCCAGGTCGGGCTTTACAGCCGTTGTTGGCAGAGGCTGCTACCGACAAGACGCGGCGATACATCTTTGGCTTCACAACGGGGTCGTTTCCCGGAAACTGTTTTGTCCAGCATTCCGTACGCGATGAGCGGTTCAAGCTGATCTCAAGTCCGCGGCCTGGAACGGACAATCTGATTGCACGCTCTTACCTCAATCCGTCACATCCGTATTTCGTTGTCTCCGGCGCGACGACTGCGGACCAATCCGCAATTGCCCTACACGTGCGAAACGGATTCGACCGTTGGCTCCGTCCGCCGCGTTTTGAACTCTATGACCTCAAGAACGACCCGCATGAATGGCACAATCTCGCCGACGATTCAGAGTATGCCGCCGTCAAAACCCGACTGATCAAAACGCTGACCGAGATGCAAAAGGAAACTCGCGATCCGTTTCTCGATCCGGCGAATGTCGAGGCTTTTGTGGCCGAACAAGTCAAGAATCGGGACCTTCGCTATCGCCGGAACAAGAACTTCCGCTGGTCGTACCTTGATACGTTTCCTGCATGGCGAAAGAGTTCGCGGGGGGCGACCGACAATCAGACCGAACGATAATGCTGGCTATTGATTCGGACCCTGACAGAGACAGCCGTGTAATCAATCTTGAAAACCACCCAGATCTTGAGTCGGCTCTTGAAGGTCGCGTGTCAAGCTGATGGCGCCGACACCATCAGCGTTCCAGTGACTTCAAACAGTTTACGTGGCCCCGGAAATCGCTTCGGCAATATTCTGTGAATGGTCGCGGACCCGGGTGTACGCATTCAGGGCGGTCATGAACGCGATGCTAATACGCGGTGGAACCGTCCTGTTTGAAAGCTCTTCCAAGTGGCGGTCGCGTAACTGTTTGATGTTCGTTTTAATTTGTTTGCGATGGGTATCGATGGCCAGGAGTACGGTATCGTCTCGGCTCACGTTCGCCTGATCGACTCGGTCGAAGTAGTTGGCAACCATTTCATGTAGCGTCAGCAGGTCGGCACGTTGGGTATCGGTAAAGCGGAGTCCGTCCTTGCGAAGGTTCTGATCGAGTTTGAGCAAGTTCAATAGATAATCGCTGATCGCCTCGTATTCGTGGGCCATACGGAGTTGCTCGCGGGCTTCCTCGGCCACAGCGTGAGGAACGCTGCCAGAAAGCAAACTTGTCATGAAAATTGCGACCTCATCTTGGATGGAGTCAAGCACTTGCTCGCGGCGGTAGAGCCGATCGGCGAGACGGCGATCCGGTTCTTCCTGTTCGAGTAGGGTTCGCAGCCACTGCATCATCTTTCGGCATCCATCGCCCATCTTAAGGATCTCTTTGCGAGATTGCTCGATGGCGAGAAGTGGCGTCTCGAGCATCCGGATATCTAGGTCATCAAGGTGCGGTTTCTCTTTGTACGGTTTGGCAGGTACCATCCGCTCTAGCCACCGAACAAAGACGGGAAGAAACGGCAGAAACAGCAGCGTGTTAACGACGTTGAAGATACTGTGCGTCGCTGCGATGGCCCGTGTGGTCGTGGGGTAGGTCGCCTCTCCATTCTGCATGACAGCCTGGTCGACACTGCCATCAATGAGCCACTGAATCAGTTCGATATACCAGGGGAAGATCAGTGTGATCCAGAATACGCCAACCAAATTGAAGATCACATGGAAGTAGGCGGCCCGTCGAGCATTCGTGGTGGCTCCCAGCGAGGCCAAATAGGCGGTGATCGTCGTGCCGATGTTCTCGCCCAAAACAAGTGCTGCCGCTGTGGGATAGGAGATGAGTCCCTGGAACGCGAGCGAGATGGTGATACCCAGCGTGGCGGACGATGACTGGACAAGTATGGTCAGCAAGCAACCCACCAACGCGCAGCTCATAACCCCCAGATAATCATCGGCCTGAAAATTACGAAACCAGGCTTCGAACTGAGGCAGTTCTTTGATATGGCCGCAAGCGTCTTTCATGAGTTCCAGCCCGAAAAACACCATCCCGACACCCATCGCCGCCAACGCCCAATACCGCCAACGATCCCCCTTACTGAACAGGTAGACAAAAGCGGCAAACCCGAGCAGAGGCAGACCATATTTGCCGACCTTCAACACAAGAATCCAGCCGGTGATGGTGGTACCGATATTCGCTCCCATAATGACGCCGACAGCCTGTGTTAGTTGCATGACGCCGCTATTGACGAATCCGATCACCATGACCGTTGTGATCGAACTCGACTGGACAACGCAGGTGACGATTATTCCTGCCGTCGCCGCCAGAAGGCGATTGTCGGTGACGGCTCCGATGATTTTCCGCAGGCTGGGGCCGGCCACGGCCTGCATACCCTCGGACATATGCTTCATGCCCAGCAGAAAAATCCCCAGACCGCCGATGACGGTCAACACGATTTGCACGAGGTTGGCGATGTCCATTGAGTGCCTATGGGCGAAAACCGATGGGTGTAATTGTGAATTTTATGTGAAGGTGTAATGATTGTAATGGAAACGCCAAAAGTCACAACTCGGCCCACACTGTTGAAAAACAGGACGGCCATCGATGGAAATGGAATTTGCATGACACTTTCGGCTTCACGGAAGTACGGGGCCACATTTTCGTTCGCGTCGGAAGTGGGCCTCAGGTAGCTGAGTCCGGGAAGCGACAGTCTAGCCACTCATTCCCTCGGTAAGTTGCCGGCAAATGTCGATGAATCCAATGTCCGATCGTGTTGGCGAAGGAAGTCCGTCTTTGTATTTTGGTGTAGGCCGGAGTCGTCGCTTGTTAGAAATTCGGTTCGAGCGTTTCGGAGTATTCGCATGCATGAAACGACCTTCAGACCAACACGCCGGACGTTCTTGCTTTCAGCGGCATCGAGCTTTGGTGGTCTCACATTGACACCTCAGTGTTTCGCGATGGCGGATCGGAGTCGCAAGCTGCCGAGGTTGTCGCTCGTGGTTGTCAGCGACACTCACTTGGGCTACCGCGACAAAGAGCATGCCGCCCGACTCTGGGAACAAACCGCTGTAGAGATCGGCAAATCATCTGCCGAGTTAGTCCTCCATTTGGGGGACATCGTTGATGGTGGGCGTGAGTTGCAGTACCCGATCTACCTCAAAACGCGGGAGAAGATCGGCAAGCCGGTCCACGAGATTCCCGGCAACCATGATCCGCAGCCACTCTTCGAGAAATACATTCGTCAGCCGGTAGACACCGTAGTCGAACACAAATGGCTGCGATTTCTCTTACTAAACAACGCCCGATCCGACTCGCACGATGGCTTCATCTCCGATGACCAACTCGCCTGGCTTGAGACTAGCTGTAAGGAGGCGGAAAACGATGGAACCTATGTAGCATTGTGCATGCACGTCCCTGCCCACACGAATCAACACCCCGATCGAGGTTGGTATGTGAAACCGGAACACGGTCAACACGAACTCTACAACCTCCTCACCCGACATCGGGATCGTATCCTATGTCTAATGCATGGCCACTTTCATAATGGTATCCGTGGCTGGGAGGACCATAGGCCAGTCCACGAGATCGTTTTTCCCTCGGCTCTCTACAACCAAAGTCGTCGTTTGGAGGAACAGAACGCTCCCGGCTACAACCTGCCGGAGTTCCGCCCCGGCTATACGCTGATCACAATTGACGACGGTCAGATGCGACTGCGTTATCAGCCGGTGGGAACGGCGGACTCCGTCGAGAAAACTTGTCAGCTCGTATCCCTGAAGTCAATGCAGAAGCAACAGTAACCAACCGCAGAACCACTGCGTTCATTGTGCCTCGGCGGGTTTTGCCGCTCTTATCGAATCTGATTGTCAATCGCGGATGATTTACTTAGCCCAAGTCTATCTGTTGGAACACCAACTAGTGCATCTTTTGTCCTATCTATTTGCCACTCATCGCCCATACCCGCACTGAAGGGAGAAGGGACTCGATGCGAAACTCCACCGTGTGCAGCCATACCACTCAACACCGATGAGCAGGTGAATGACTCGGGTTGAGTACAACGATCAGTTGTATACATCGGTTGCCGCCAACATCACCACATTCGACCGATGGCTTGCCCTTGAGTGAATCGCACGACCAACCGCACGGCTGAAGCGGTACTAGCAATGCGAAACAGCGTGTGATAGCTTGTGATAAGAGCGTGACTCAATGAATCCAGTTGCGGCAACGATCTGCGTCGCGAGTCACAGCTTTCTTCAACTTCCTTGGCTGTAGCATCATGAACGCCGATCAACAGCGGCCCCCCCCTGTTGCATCCAAAATCCTATCGAGTTGGAATTCTCATGGATCGTCAAAAGCTTGTGTCCAGCATCGTTGGTATGGTCTGGCTTGTCGCGACGCTGGCGAAACCCTCACTAACAATCGCTGCGCCCAACGTGCTTTTGATTATCACCGACGAGCACAACTTTCGGACGCTGGGGTGTTATCGAGAATGGATGCCACGCGAACAAGCCGAAATGTGGGGGCTTGGGGCGGTAGTTTCCACGCCACACTTGGATCGCCTCGCCAAGGAAGGCGTGATGTGCACGCGAGCTTACGCCACCTCTCCCGTGTGTTCTCCCTGCCGAGCAGCAATGATTACCGGGCGGTATCCTCACACGGTTGGTGTGCCCACGAACAATCGTGTCTTGGATCGTACTGTTCCGACGCTCGCGGACCGCTTAAATGATGCCGGATATCGAACGGCCTTTTTCGGGAAATGGCATCTCGGTGGAAACGGCAAACCGGAATGGCAGCCGAAAGTCGACGGTGGATTCCAATTTACCAAGTTCATGTTCAATCGTGGTCACTGGAAGAAATTTGCATTGAAAGACGGACAGCCAATGGTCGGTGCGAGGAACAATGGCAAGCCAACATATGCAGTGGACGGAGCAGACCAAGAAACGTTTTCGACAGATTGGCTAACCGATCGTGCGATCGATTACATTTCGGATCAACACACAAAGAAACCGTTTCTTGCTGTAATCAGCTATCCAGATCCGCATGGCCCCAATACGGTTCGTCCGCCCTATGATCATCAATTTGACAACCTCCCCTTCGCTCCTCCGCGAACATACCTCAACGGGATTCCCGCCCCCAAATGGCTGGGAGCATCCAAAAAACATCCCAAATTTCGAGGCGATGACATGTCAAAGTATTTTGGCATGGTGAAGTGCATTGACGACAACATTGGTCGTTTACTCAGACAGATGGAAGAGACAGGCCAACTCGATCAAACACTCGTCATCATGACAAGTGACCATGGCGACTTATGTTACGAACACGATCGCCAAAACAAGGGGAATCCGTACGAAGGATCGGCCCGTGTGCCGATGATTCTTCGCTATCCGGAGCGGATTCGAAGCGGAGAAATCTATACACAGCCAATGGGCACGGTCGATTTGACTCCCACAGTGATGGGGCTCTTGAATCTGCCAAGCAACCCGCACGATCAGGGACGAGATCTGTCTGCGGAGTTAGTCGATGCTGCGGCAATCCAGAAGGCTGACAAAGAACGGCCACGGGTCACATTTCTTCGAAACGCTGGGCAGAATGCTCAATGGGTGGCTGCCGTGGATGCCCGTTACAAGCTCATCATTTCTGTCAACGATGTCCCTTGGCTATTTGACGCCCAACGGGATCCTGATGAAGTTCGAAACTTCTATGGCGAGCCGGAATCAAAGGTGGTCTCAGAGCGTTTAGCAAAAGCTCTGATTGAGTATGGCAAGATGTCGAAAGATCCTCATTTAAGTCATCTGAAAATCGCCGCGGCGCTCGAGAAAGTTCTTGGCAAGTCTCCCGAATGACGCCTGGTCTTCACTGCAATGAAAATTACAGTGCTAATATCAGCGGGCAGCAGTACCCAATCTTAGAACTAATCAGCGATCCAAATTGGTGCGGAAATGATACGATTCAATGAAGAGTACAGAACGACCTTCACTCTGAAGAAGTAGCCACGACATGATTCACAAAGGGTGCAGTCCATTTGGTGTCAGTCATTGAGTATCGTTCTCAATGCTTCTTCGACGATCATCGCTTCGGGAAAGTCTGCAGCCTTTTCTCCGCTTCGATCATGCACTCCACGGCTTCGCAAACGCTTGTTGTGTTGACGACCTCGCGGCGCGTTCATAGGGATGTGCATTCCCCCGAGTTCTTCCATCATCTGATAGAGGCGACTCTGCATCTTATCCCGTTGGTCGGCAAATTTAGGATCATGGATTAGGTTGTTCTGCTCATGTGGATCGGCCTTGATGTCGAACAACTCATCAGTGTCCCAAAGCCCGTAGTACGTGATGTACTTGTACCGGTCGCCACGCAATGAAAAATGCGTTGGCGTCATCGGGAAATTGGGTTCCCAGTAGTAGACGTACAGAAAGTAGTCACGCCACGTCGTCGATGCTGCATCTGCGATCTTCTGACTCTGCGAGTCTGCTGTGCCAACGTGTTCCGCCAATGGCAAAAAGCTCCGGCCGTCCATATGCGGTGGCTTTCGCAGGCCCATTGCTTCCATGATCGTCGGACCGACGTCGATATTCGCAACAACCTCATCCACTACAGTTCCCGCTTTGAGCAGATCGGGGCATTGCATCAACATTGGCACTCGGCTCGATGTCTCATAAGCGACTCGCTTGTCGATCAAACCATGCTCGCCGAACATGTAGCCGTTGTCGCCCATGTAGATGACGAGCGTTTCGTCATGAATCCCCATTGCTTTCAGCTGGTCCATCACCACGCCGATGCTATCGTCAACGCTGCAGAGTGCTTCGCAGTACCATTTGTAAATCTCCTCGATGCTGTCGACGGTATGCAAGGGAAAGTCCATGCCGTGCCAACTGTTCCGTTGGTCGAGAACCCAGCGTGGACGGTTTAGCGTGTTCTTCCCAACTGGATTCGCGTTTGCCGGTAGATTGAACGGTTTGTCGGCAAATTTGCCTTTGTACTTCTGCTCCGGCACAAAATTGCCATGCACTGCCTTGTGTGACAGGTAGAGAAAGAACGGTGTGTCGCTGTCTTGTTGCTGCTTCAGAAAGTCGATGGCGTAATCGGTCAGTTCGGTGGTGATGTACCCCTTTTGCTTAACCCGCTGACCATTGACGTTCAACGTGTACTTCGGATTCGGTGGTAGGTAGTGGCCTTGACCCTTGAAGCTGACCCAATAGTCGAAACCAGGTCGTGGCTGATCACTTCCGCCGCCCATGTGCCACTTGCCCACAAAGCCAGTGCGATAGCCGGCCTTCTGCAAATATTGAGGAAAGAAGAGCGTGCCATCGGGAACGGCTCGCTGGTTGTCAATCACTCGGTGCCGAAACGTGTATAGACCGGTCAGGATCGAGGCTCGGCTCGGTGAGCACAACGAAGTGGTCACGTATGCGTTTTTCAAATGCACTCCGTCGCGAGCCATCGCATCCATTCGGGGCGTCTCGGCGATGGGGTGCCCAAGAAAGCTCATTGCGTCGTATCGATGGTCATCCGATAAAATGAAGACGACGTTGCGAGGTTTAGCATCGGGGAGCAACTCAATCTGAACCGATTCTGGCACGGGAACAACACCAAGAGCGTCGGCAGCACTGGCCGCTCTTCCCCCGGAAAGACTCGAACAGGTGGCGGCAAACCACACGAGGGTGTGTATCAGGGGAGCACTGTTGTGGTTGTTTTTCATCGATCGCACTTTGTCAGCTTTCTTGATAACTCTCGCTCAGTCTGCCGGGCCATCCGACAACGGAACAATAATTATGGCAGACTGGAAGTCGAATTTCAGGTAACAGGTTACCGAGGAAAACTGAGATCACCATACGGTCAAAAAAAACTCGGAAGCAACGAACCTCTTGAATGACCAATTCAATGGAGGTTGAACCGGATATTTTAATGAGCAATGATGGCGATCTTCATGGCAATTTTCGGATAGAAGGTATAACGGAACCCAATCGGCGGTGATCGAAGTAGCGATCAAACCGCTTGGTGAGTGATTCCCGCAATCGCAGGAGTTCATAGACCTATGCCCGCCGAATTGGCAGAGCGGGAATCTCCTGATCGTTCCCGAGGGCGAATTCATCTCACTTTCGCCACCGAATTGAGTTTCGCGAGGACCTGCCGATCATGTGACCATTAAGCTGGCGTAAACCCATGAGTTGGATGACCTCAACACAGGGGATCCCTGAGATCTTCGAAGGGGAATCAACCCGAGGCACCTTCGACTCAGTCCCAAACCGCCCCCGATCAGAGACGCCCCCTCCAACGTTCAGGGTGGAAAATCTGAATAAATTGCCCCTGTCGCAGCGAGGTATATGAGCGACAGAACGACGTTCAGCAGCGCGACATGAAGACGCGAACCAAAAGACGGTCGGTGAACGAGTCTACTGAGAGGTCGTCGGTCCTCCGTGGAGAAGCAGGTGCTTTGAGGGGCTGTGGCTGGTACTCACAACCGGTTGTCATTGGGGAAACGTGCCGCCAAGTTACGGCCGTTCTGGCGAGACCGCTCGCAGGCGGTCAGCCAGAGAGGAACAGGCTGTGCTGCGGGCTCACGCCCACATGAACCTCGTCGGACCGCATCGGGATGCCGATATGGAAGATGGTGCGGTGACCGACGAATCGGGTTTTCTTGTTCGCCCTGAGTCGTGACTAGCATTCGAGTCCACCCCAGCATCTGAAAGATTCATAACGATCTGCCTGGGCGTATGCCGCTCGCGTCTCTTCACACCCATCTTTTTCAGTTCTCCTTCGTTCAAATTACGCGTGCGAAACCGTCATACCCCATCAATCCGTTTTTCAAAGGCCGACCACTCCCAAATCGCTTTCCCGCTACTCGATATCTGGGCTCTCACAAATGGGGACCCAACGTCGCTTTCTCCAAAAGAATTTGCCGGACTCGTCGGGCATATCAATACTACCTATTTGAGTGTGACTTGTACGAACCATTCGTGTTAAAGCATCCTCGTGGGGCCAGCTGTAGACTAATATGAAGGGGCGATGAAAACACTGTTTGGCGATACGTAGAAAAACTGCGAAAGTCGCCTAAACGACATAATCGTTTTGTAGCTGCAACCTTAAGACGTTGTAGTGGGCGAGCTTTTTCTGTGCAGATAGGTGTTTCGAGTTATAAGTCATTTTTGATTTGACATGTTGCACTTATCAGTGGTACTGTGTCGTACATACCACCTTCGCTCACCTCTGTGTGGAACGCTGTGTATAAATCAAAATTCTCAAGCGGATTTCCAGAGCTTCAACCGATCCGTGGGGAAAGCGGCCGGCCGAAGTACGAACGATTGAAAGATTACATCGTCGGCCAAATCGAATCCGGAGAGCTCGAACCTGGAGCGATGCTTCCTTCAGAACATCGGCTGGCCGAGGTCCTGGAAATTGCTCGGAGCACTGTTCGCCAAGCGATGGGGGCTTTAGAGCGAGATGGCTTAATCCGACGCATTCATGGGAAGGGAACCTTTGTCAATGACCAGGTTCAGCCGCGATCCGGACGCGAACAAAATCTGTTTGCTCTGATCGTTCCTGAAACGCAAACGGGGTTTTATCCTGCCTTCCAATGCAGCTTTGAAGACGCGGCCGCCGGGGTAAACAGCCAAGTCATCGTATGCAACTCGAACAACGACGTTGATAAGCAGGGAAACACAATTCTTCAGCTGATTGATCGTCAAGTTGCAGGAGTGGCCATCGTGCCAACCGCCGGAACCAAGACCCCGGCATTTCATATCCGTCAGTTACAACAACATGGCATTCCTGTGGTGTGTTGTTCGCGTCCCGTCGAAGGGGTCAAGACGCCTTGGTTGCGTATCCCATTCGAAGATGTGGGACGGCGGGCTGGAGAAGCACTCAGTAGAGCCGGCCATTCTCGTGTTGCCTTCATCGCGAGTTTCCGAAGTGCCGCTGCCGAAGCTTATGAAGCCGGACTCCGGGCGGCGTTAAGTCAAGCTGAAGACACTCCACAAATTCAGGCCTTCTACGCGTCGGGCCCATCGCCGGACGTCTCTCAAAACGAAGACGAGGTAGCGTCTGCGATTGAAGAAATGTTCCTTCGGAAAGAGACGAGTCCGACCGCGATCTTTACTAGCTTTGATTCGTTGGCGGAGTTGATTTATGTGTTACTTGCAAAGAAAGGCCTACGAGTACCCGAAGATGTCTCTCTCGTTAGCTTCGGAGGTAGCCAACGAATTGGGGCATTGGCCTGCCGGCTAACTTCGGTCACTGTAGACGAAGCTCAACTTGGCCGCGAAGCGATCACTTTACTAGAGCAAATGAAACGCGGAGACCTTCGAATCGACGCGGCTGAAACACGTGTACTGCCGCTCGGTCTGAGCAATGGCTCGACACTCCGTTTGATATAGCAAAATCAATCTGTAAAAGGGGACACCGCGAAATTCAATAGATCGTCAACTCAATTATGGATCGTAGACCATTTACCTGAAATCAGTGAATAACTCGGCCTAGCAATAGCTGCAGTGACAAGTCGTTTCACAGGCAAACTACTTTACTACTCTTCACGAGGCAAGTCATGCGTCAGTACCGCCGGAGATTTGGATTTACCCTGATTGAGCTGCTCGTCGTCATTGCAATTATCGCAATCTTGATTGCACTGTTATTGCCAGCAGTGCAGTCCGCTCGTGAAGCGGCCCGGCGGATGTCGTGCTCAAACAACCTCAAACAGATCGGGCTCGCACTGCATAACTATCACGATACCTTCAAAGTGTTTCCTCAAAATCAAGGGTATGCCACCCATGGGGGAACCGATTATGGTCCCCCCAGCGAATACAGCGGTATCAGCTGGCGTGCCTTGATTCTGCCGTTCATCGAGCAAGGAAACCTCCACAGCCAAATCGATTTTGGGCAACCGGTGAACAGTACTGTGGGAACGCCGTCAAACCTCGACATCGCACGAATGCCAATGCCGGCCTATCTGTGCCCGAGTGATCCGTCGGGCAACCTAACGAAGACCGGCAACCAATATCTTTGGTCGAATTGGTGCTATCCGCATAGTGGATGTCAGCGAGACGAACCGCTGGGCGTAACAAACTACAAAGGCCTCGTTGGCAACGGCTATGACGTTCCATTGTCAACAAGCAGTTACCCACAGAGCATGTTTGACCGACGAAAAGGTGCTCCACTCAAAATGCGCGATGTCACCGATGGTACGACTAATGTTCTGTTTGTCGGAGAGATTTCTCCAGAATGGTACGCCTGGCCCGGTTGGCTGACTTGGCACTCACCCATGTCAACGCATCGAGGCCCGAACCACGTCCGTCGTCTATACTCCAGCATTGGCCAGCGATCCTCAAGCCAACATGGATTTGCCGATAATTTCACGGCTAATAGTTTTCACCCAGGCGGTGTACAATTTCTGCTCGTTGATGGAAGTGTGCATTTCATTACTGAGACGATTGACCTAACAACCTACCAGCAGTTGGGCCACCCTCAAGACGGTATGCCAACCGGAGGACTCGAATAATGGAACTGCTTCGAAAATTATCCCGGAGCTCTTGGCAACGATGTCTAGTTTTCTTGTGTTTAGGTCTTATGTCTACCGGGTGCGGTTCGTCGCGTGATCCAAACCTGCCATTGACGGCTCCGGCTGGTGGACAAGTCACCTACAATGGGAGTCCAGTTGATCAAGGAACCGTCACCTTTCATCCCGTGGGAAAAGGCAATCCTGGTGTCGGTCTCATCGATGAGGATGGTCACTTCGAAATTTCGACCTATGAACCAGGAGATGGTGCTGTCGTCGGGAAACACGCGGTCACGATTGACATTCCGCCAACACTCGGCGGTATGCCTGCTGGGAAGGTTCAATCAGTCCCTAAGAAATATACATCTCCCGACACGACTCCCTTGACTGTCGAGATCACAGAAGATGGAGATCAAAGTCTCGAACTTGTTGTCAAGGATTCAGCAACGTGACCCAACCCCCGCTGAACGGAAACTTTCACCGCGACGGTGTCATCCGCTATCGTGGGGTGTTCAGTAAGAGTGAAATTGCCGAGATTCGTGAGGCAATCATTCGCTATCAGTCGATCGTGTTGCCGACTTTGTCCAAGACAGAGTACACACTGGAACCCGACGGCGAGAGCGTTCGTAATTTCTGGCGAATGAACGAACACGACTCCTACTTCCATTCCTTTGCAACTCAATCGAGATTGATTGACCTTGTAAGTCCGCTATTGACGGGAAGTGCAGTTCTCGTCGGAGTCGAGACTTTTAGCAAGCCTGCCCAAATTGGTTCGCTTGTTCCATGGCACCAAGACAACGCCTATTTCTGCCTTTCGCCTCCAGACGCACTCACCGTCTGGATTTCCATAGATGCGGCCACTGAACGAAACGGAGCTGTCGAATACCTCCTCGGCTCGCATCAGCAACTGTATCCTCACCAGTCGTCGGGTATCCATGGGAATTCGGTCGGGCTAATTGACGAGTTGCCCTTGGACCGATTCCCTCGTTCTCTAGGAGTTGTGGAGTCAGGTGACGTGTTAATCCATCACTGCCAAGTCGTTCATCAGAGTCAACCGAATCGCTCGTCCGAATCAAGATTGAGCCTCGTGATTGTCTACCGTGGTTCGCAAACTCAAGTTGATCATACCTTGCAAATTGCCTACCAGAAAGCACTCGCCCAAACGTCAACTGAGTCTTGAACGCTCAGTAGCGACCCGCTAAGTCAGAGGTCGAGGAGGCACTCAACGAGAATTGATGTGCCAACCAGTATTGGTGTTGATAACTGCAGAAACGACTGGGACATCATCCGTTTTCAACTCATGCGAAAAGTAAGCTGAATGATATTCGCGGTCGTCAATCGCGAACCCAGAAACAATTGGGTGTCTAGCCTGGTGGACTAGTGTCATGCCTGCGATCAAGGCTAGCGGCCACTTCGCAGGGCATTTGCATGTGATTTGAAATCAGCATGGGGATACAAACAACTTAGTGACTGTCCGGAAGAACAAACCTAACGAGGGGTAATTCCACGATGCGAATGTTAGTTTGGAGTCTATTAGTCAGCACTGCGGCCGCGGGGTCATCAGCGTCTGCGGACGATGTGATTGATATTGCTACAAGACTCGAGCCGTTTGTCGATGACTACCTCATTAGCAAATTCGAAGGTGAAGCAAGTCTGGAGTTGCATCGGCCAGTCGAACGTGGAGTGGCTATTGTTCACGACGAACCATGGGAGGGGAACACGTGCATTTACCATACGGTATTCCAAGATGGTGACACGTATCGCATGTATTACCGCGGTTCTCAGCACCCAGCAGGCAAATCTGCAACCCACCAGGTCGTTTGCTATGCCGAAAGTTCCGATGGCATCAACTGGACGAAACCAAATCTCGGTCTTGTCGAATTTGATGGATCAAAAGAAAACAACATCATCTGGGATGGCGTTGGCTCGCATAATTTTGCTCCGTTCAACGATTCCAATCCATTGGCCTCACCAGATGCTGCCTACAAGGCGTTGGGCGTCGGGAAAGGTGGACTATACGCGTTCAAGTCTGCTGATGGTGTGCGTTGGAGTCTGATGAGTGACAAGCCCGTTATCACGAAAGGTGCATTCGATTCACAGAATCTGGCTTTCTATGATCACCAACGTAAAGAGTACGTCGAGTTCCACCGAGACTTTCGTAACGGCGTACGTGACATCAAAACCGGCACTTCCAAAGACTTCGTCCAGTGGGCTGATCCCGAATGGATCGAGTATCCAGGTGTCAATGCTCAACATCTTTATACGAATCAGATTCTTCCCTATCAACGCGCTCCGCATATTTACATGGGTTTTCCCATGCGTTTTGTTCCCGGACGTCGTTCACCGATGGAGTTTCCGTTGCCGGGCGTTTCTGATGCCGTTTTTATGACTAGTCGCGATGGCAAAAATTTTCATCGTTGGTCTGAAGCGTTTATCCGTCCGGGACTTCAACTCGATCGCTGGGTTTGCCGGAATAATGCAATCGCATGGGGGATTGTCGAAACTGATTCGCACATCAAAGATGCTCCGGAAGAGTTGTCGTTGTACGCTGTGGAAAGCTACTACACCGGGAATTCCTGCCGTGTTCGCCGCTATTCAATTCGTCAAGATGGTTTTGCTTCCATCCAGGCTTCCTTTGACGGCGGCAAAGCAACTACAAAGGAGATTATGTTTAAAGGCAGCGAACTAGTACTCAATTTCTCGACCTCTGCCATCGGTGCAATCCGAGTGGAGATCCAAGACGCAAATGGTAAACGGATCAAGGGATTTGCTGCCTCAGACTGCATTGAAATCTATGGCGACTCTCTATCGAAACCTGTGGCATGGAAAAGTGGAAGCGATGTTTCGGAATTGGCTGGCAGACCAATACGGCTGCATTTCGAAGTCAAAGATGCTGATATCTATTCGATCCAATTTCGCTAAGAAGCTATCGGAGAAGGTTGGTTTGATAACCTCTGTTGAGGGTATCAATGTCACGGCACTAGCTAAGAAAGTTACTATTGTCCTCAAGAACCAACCTTGTGATGTAGTTTGAGTGATTGGATGGGCGAGCACTGGGAGTGTTTGCGTTGCGTGCCGCCTTCGGCGAAGCCAGGGGCGGCCTCGTTCGATAGATCTGTGCGAATGATCGATGCGATCGCTACAGGAATCGCTCGTGAGTCAATGGGAGAGGTCGCCACACGAATTTCCGCTGTGGCGACCACAGGTCATATCGGAATTCGATCAAGAATCCTCTCGCCCTGTCGAGAGAACGTCCAGGCTGGTTCTAAGTTACACAATTGTGTTCTTTGTGATTGGACTATTAGATAGTACGGTGGAAGGAAACATCGTGGGGTTCTTAGTGTCATCCCACATAGCCCGCCGCCTCTCCAGACACTGGGATACTCTTTTGTGTTTTTTAGTTAGCTGTTCCCGCTGAAACGCTTGAGGACTCGATCTCGCAACGGACACATGACGATACGATAACAGTCATAGTTGTCCAGAGTCTTGATGTCTGGTAGGGCAACGCCGTTTTCGTCGTCTGGGCGTCCATAGAAAAGCTCATGATAGTCCGAATCGGAGGCTGCAGAAAGTTGTCTGTTTATTGAAGCAAGATTGGCAAAGAGTATGTGCAGTTGGTAAATGCCAGGCTCGACCGCGAATACGCCTCGCTTACGTTCATGTGAAACTGGATCATAGACCATATCACCTGCAGGTATCGTCGAAATTTCCATTTCTCCGCTTAAGGTCAATAGGTGCAACTCGACAACGTGATCCCATTTCTCGGTCTCCAACAGTGGCCTAGTATTGACGATATTAATGGCGAGTCGAGCGAACCGTCCGTAGCGTGGCGAAAAGATGCTTATTCCGGTGCAATCTTCGTTCACTGCTGCGGCGTTGGAGAGATCAGCATCAGTCAGATCCCAGTCTGAGACATCGCCAGCATCACGTAGGGCAAATTGGCTATGGGAGAACTCGACAATCCAGTCAATCATCTTGGGGACAACCTCTGTTTTGATAGGTTCATCTATCATCACTAAGTTGTTGCTAGCGACTCTGAATTCAGAGCGAGCGCGGTCGGCAACTTCGGTCGATGCGACGGCTCTTCAGCAAGAACTGTCAGTTCTGCGAGATCAATTGGTTGTTTCGGCGGCATCTCTGGCAATAGGCGGCCACGAATAACACGCTTGCAATCGGATTGAATTGTGCCGGTTTTGTCCAAATCACAGGAGCCAAGCCAATCAAAGTTCGTCCCGAAGGATAGATGCGGATTTGATGGGCTGCCGCCGACAGTTTGGGACGTGTTGTCACGGCGGTCAATGCGATTCTGAATCCCCCCATTGACCACCCCCTAGTTCGATGCGTTTGACACCGGATACCATGCGAACATCATTCCACTGAAGTACAATAATCACGCCACCATGGTTGCATACCATGTGTCCCAGGCCAACAGTTAAACGGATAGGCTAGATACACGCGGCAGCAACCTGCTAATCTCCGTCAGTCATATCGTCACCTGGTTGTCGACCAGATACGACAGCAATTTGAATTTCGATTGCGCAGTCGACGGCGACTTTGTCACTGAAACTGACTGCAGAATCGCAGATACAACCAGATAGCAGTAACACCGCCGTGAGGCCGACGAGAGGAGACACTCCTTTCATGAAGACCCATTCGCTTTTTGGCTGACCAACAATCAGCTTGTTCCTCAATTCCAAATGAAGGGCGGGTTGATCGAAGTTGCTAATGACGACCTTCCCGTGAACGAGACGGCTGCCCTCATCACGATAGTCGTGTTTTGGAGAAAGATCAAATACGGATATTGCAGGATCTAGGAAGACGTGCCCTATTGTTCTGAATGTTTGCGATTACTGTTGCTGAGCTTCTTGGTAGCTAATCCCCGCTAAGCGAGAGCCGACCTTGAGATGCGTTGACTCGGACGTTTACCGTCCTACAGTGATCCGATGCGGTTGTCTCCTGTGGTGGGGTTCCATAGGAATAGGTCGTCTTGTGAAGTGTTGCTGAAGACGTCTTCGACCAATCGCACCACTTTTTCGTAGTCGCCATTGATTCCCTTGGCGGCGAAGGCGTTCTCGACGAACGCAGGTTCGACGTCTGGGTCGGGGGCGGTCAGAATGCTACGGTTTTGGCCGCTCTTCGGATCCCACGCAAAGATGTCATCGAGTCCGTCGCCATTGAGGTCGGCCACCGCGATCGTTTGGAAGATCGAACCGTTCAGTAGTGACACGTTCCCGTCGCGGATCATGTCGACCGTAGTGTTGCCTCCAGGAGCGGTGAGCGAAATTCGTCGGCTGTTTCCATTATTGAGATTTGCAAAGAGCAATTCGTCGAGTCCGCCAGTCTCGAATTGACCGACCACGACCTCGGTGAAGTCGTTTCCGTTAATTTGCATGGGATCGATCGCGTTGTTTTGCACGCTGCCCATGTCGCTGTCTGTGCCCGCCGTCACGGTCGTGATGGCAATGGTGCGGTTGCGTCCGGTTTGCGGATTCCAGAAGAACATGTCGGACGCCCCGGTGCCGTCAAAGTTTCCGACGACGGCTTTCGTGAAGTCGTTTCCGTTAATCTGAACGGCACTAACGACGTTCGTTTCGAATGTGCTGGTCACGACGCCCGTGCCGCCGTTGAAGTGCACCAACCGGTTGCGACCGGTCAACGGATTCCAGAAGAACAGATCGGTTCCGCCACCGGCGTCAAAGTTGCCAACCAGCACCTGAGTGAAGTCGTTGCCGTTGATGAGCGTGGCGTCGATGGCGTTGTTTTGCTGCGTGCGAGCATTGTCACCGAAGAGAATCAAGTTGACTCCGGTGATCGGATCCCAGAAGAAGACGTCATCTGTCGAGGTGACGGGGGTGGCGTCGAAGTTGCCACTGACGAGTTCCGTGAACCTACCGCTAATGTTCGCGGTCGGAATGGCATCGGTGGTGAAATCGGCTTGATTGGGCCGCAGATCGTCGTTTTGAATTGTGCCCGTGCCGGGAGACGGAAGTGACACATTGCGACCGTCGGCCGATAGGTTCGACACGTTGACGGTGAAGGTTTCGTCCGGTTCGGAGGCATGGTCGCCGTTGATGTCGACTAAGATGGTTTGCATCTCGCCAGCGTCACCTGTGAAGTTCAGTGTGCCACTGGAGGCAACATAGTCCGTGTCTGCAGTCGCCGTGCCATCGGTCGTGGTGAAGTTCACAGTCACTGCGGAATCGACGGCGTGGTCCAAAGCAACCGTGAAGACCGCCTGCGACGTACCGTTGTTGCGTTCGAGGATGGTCACATCGTTGATCGACAGCACGGAAGCATCGTCATTCGTGATGATGCCCAGACCTTGGCTGTCGGTGAAAGTGACATCTCGCCCGCCGGCACTGATACTGCTCAGGTCGAGGAAAAAGGTCTCGTTCCGTTCGACGATCTGGTCGCCATTCACTTGCACGGTGATTGTTTCCGTGGAACCGGCGGTCACATTGGCGAAGTTACGAGTGGTTGTGGTGACAGACGTGTAGTCGTTGTCGGCGGTTGTGGCTGTGCCGTTGGTCGTTTCGAAATCGAAACTCACACTGGTGTCGACCTCCGCATCCAGCGTGACGGTAAAGGTGAACGCCGCCGTGCCAGGATCCCCCTCACTCAGGGTGACATCGTCAATGCTGATCGTCGCCGAGTCGTCATTTCGGATGGTTCCATCCAGAGGACTCCCCGCCACACTGACGTCTCTGGAATCAATTCCGATTCCCAAATCACTGATCGCCCCCAACGCCACATCGAACTGCTCGTCCAACTCGACTTTGGCATCGTTGTTAACCCGAACAGTGATGGTCTGCTGCTCACTCGCGGTTCCGGTAAAGCTCAAAATGGCATCGTTGTCCACGTAGTCGTTGTCGGCGACGGTCGCGGTGTCATCGTTTGTGTTGTATGCCACACTCAGCCCACCTTGCACAGGTTTGTCCAAGGTGACGGTGAACGTGAAGTCCGTAGTGCTTCCTCCCGTTCCTTCATTCTGTGTTGTATTTAACGCCGCCAACGTTAGCATCGCGGTGTCATCGTTTTGGATGGTTCCATTCTGAGGACTTCCCGAAACAGTGACGTCCCCGGAATCGATCCCGATCCCCAGGTTACTGATCGCCCCCAAGGCCACATTGAACAGTTCGTCGGCTTCGACCGTTGCATCGTGGTTGACTTGCACGGTGACTGTTTGCTGTTCGCCCTGGTTGCCTTGGAAACTCAACGTGCCATCGTTGTCGATATAGTCGTTGCCTGACACCGTCGCCGTGTCATCGTTGGTAGTGTAGGTCACATCCAGTCCGCCTTGGACGGGGTTGTCCAAGGTAACGGTGAAGGTGAAGTCCGTCGCGGTTCCGCCGGTCCCCTCACTCTGCGTCGCGTTCAACGTGGCCAACGTCAGCGTGGCGAAATCATCATTGGAGATCGTTCCTAAGCCTTGGTTGTCCGCGAAGGTAACATTTCGCCCGCTGGCAGAAAGACTGCTTAGGTTGAGAAAGAACGTTTCGTCTGCTTCGACATTCTCATCACCCACGACGCTCACGGTGATGGTTTCTGTGGCACCCGCGGTGACGCTCGCGAAGTTTCGCGTCGTTGTTGGAATGCCTGTGTAGTCGTTGTCCGCCGTAGTGGCTGAGTCGTCGGCAGTGGCAAAATCGAAACTGACTGCCGTATCTACTTCAGCATCCAATGTGACGGTAAACGTGAACATCGTCGTGCCGTCAGTTTCGAGTTCTGTCACATCGTCGATGCTGATTGTGGCGGCATCATCATTTGGGATGGTCCCCAGTCCTTGGCTGTCTGCGAAGGTCACATCCCGCCCGCCTGCCACGATGCTCGACAGGTTCACGAAGAAGCTCTCATCCAATTCCACTTTTTCGTCACCATTGACCATCACGGTGATCGTCTCGGTGGCGCCGGCGGTTGTGCTCGTGAAGTTTCGAGTGGTTGTGGTGATGGCTGTAAAATCATTGTCCGCGGCCGTCGCCGTGTTGTCGGTCGTTTTAAAATCGAAACTCACACCGGTGTCCACTTCATTGTCGAGTGTGACCGTGAACGTGAACATCGTCGTACCGGTGTCGGTTTCCGTCTCCGCGACATCATCGATACTGATCGTAGCCGCATCGTCGTTGGTGATTGTACTGGATGCCGTGCCCGTTACGATTTCCGAACCGACCGACGGCGAGGACAGCATAACCATCAACGATTCGTCCAACTCCACGATCGCATCGCCAATGACTTGAATCGTAATCTCTTCTTCTTCGTCACCATCGGCGAAGGTGATGGTTCCCGTGGGGATCGTGCCGCCGACGAAATCACTGGCATTCAGACCACCGATCGTGATCACATCGTAATTCACGGTCGTGACGCCGTTTGTGTTTCGATCGCGAGTGACGGTAAAGGTGAACTCGGTCGTTCCCGAGTCGCCTTCGTTCTTGCTAGCGTCATCCGCGGTGATCGACAGACTGGCATTGAGGATATTGGTGTCGGTGTCGGTGTTGTTGGAGAGATCGAAATCAAAGCCACCATTGCTGTCAGCCGCGATGCTCACGGAATTCGCGAACTCGGTGATTCCTGCCATCACGGGGTCGTCAATCAGCAACGCGAACGTGACGTTTTGGGCGGGATCGTTTGCAGCGACATCGCCGATGTTAAGAACATAGATGCCGGAATTCGCGGGCGATTCCACCCAACCTGACGTGCTGTTCGAGGCGTCGAAACTTGTTCCAGCGGGTAACGTTTCTGTGAGAGTGACGCCGGTCGCAGTAGCATTGCCGGTGTTATTGTAGGTGATGGTATAGGTCACGCTTTCGCCCGGGCTGACATGCTCTACGCTGTCCGTTTTTGTGACTTGAAGATCGGAAACCAAAACGGTGAATGTGGTGGCGTCAAACTCCCCAACATCATCAGGAGAACCATTCCCATTGGGATCCGGGTCGGTGCCGGTGTGGGACAAGTCGGAGAGCATGACGCTTGCTGGATTTTGTGCCGTCACCATGACCTGATTGCTATACACTCCCAAACCCGAACCAGCATCAATTACATCGGTTAACTGCACAACCACACGAATCTGGGCGGTGATTCGGCCGTCAATCGTGCCTGAACGGATCAGTTGGGTATCGCTCGAACCATCAAAGTCCTGGTTGACGAATAAGTCTCTCGAATCACCGACGAAGAATGGTGCGTTGACCAGCTGGTAATTTCCGATTCCAAATAGGCTGTCGAGATCTTCGGTGAGGCTGAGGTTCGACAGCGTTTCGGTCCCCAGGTTCTCAATGAAGAAATCGAAGGTGACGAAATCGTCATCGACGCTCGCACTCTTGGCGAGACCAATTTCGGAGAATCCAACCACGAATTGCGTGGGATCCGACTCATCATCGCCGGATGCGTCTCCGTCCATATCGGGATCGGGATCTGTTCCCGAGTCGGAGACATCGCGAGCAACCGATCCCCCTGGTGCCGTGCCTGAGATCATGACTTGATTTTCAAAGAAGCCACGATCCAGACCGCGATCCACAATGTTGGTGACATCCACTACGACTTGAATTCCGGCCGTGTCGCCGATTGACAACGTGCCCGATTGAATGAGAGCAGTATCGCTGGAACCGTCAAAGTCATCATTGAGAGTGATGGTCGTGGGGTCATCCAAAAAACTGGGGGCAGCAGAAATGGTGTAGTTGTCCACACCAAAGACCTCATCCAAATCGTCGGCCAAATCCAAGCTGCTCAAGTCGACGTTGCCGAAATTCTCCAGATAATAATCAAACGTGACTTGAGTTCCGTTGACCGTCGCGTTCTTGGCAATGCCAATGAAAGCTTCTTCACCGATGGTGATGGGAGTCGGGTCGTGTTCTCCTGACTCGGTGGGATCGCCGTTGCCATTCGCGTCGGAAACGAAACCCGCATCGGAAATGTCCGAAACGGCAACTCCGTTGACATCGGATCCATCGACGATGAGGCTCGTCTCGTAGACGCCGAGACCGAGCCCTTGATCTGTCACGTGGGTTACATTCACTTGGGTGCGAAATGTGACCGACTCCCCGGCACCAAGTGTTCCCCCTACGACGAGATTGTCAAAAATACTGAATCCGAAAAACTGAGTGCTAAATAATAATGTCGCTGGCCCGTCAACCAACGCTGGTTGCTGTACGACTGAGAAATTTCCGCTCCCGAAAACGAGATTGAGCGGGTGCTCCATCACAATGTTTTCGATCGCGGTTTCCCCGAGGTTTTCGATGGTGTAGTCGAAGGTGACTACGGTGCCCGACACGGAACTATTCACCGCGAGCCCAATGATGGCCGTCCCTGCCCCGAACCGCGTCGGATCGTTCTCACCGAACCCCGTCGGATCTCCATCTCCCGTAGGATCGGGATCGGTGCCGTCGTCCGATGTGTCGGACAAGACCAATCCACCGGGAGCCGTTCCCGTGACAATGCTTTGGTTTTCATAGACGCCGGTGCCGAACCCTTGATCCGAGATGTTGGTCACATCGACCACGAATTGGATTTGGGCGGTGACCCCCGCACCGAGCGTGCTACTAGAATCCAGAAGTTCGGTCACACTGCTGCCATCGTATGACCCATTCAGCGTGATTGTCCCCGGGTCGGCAATCAACATGGGGTCGACGAGGATCGTGTAATTTCCGGCTCCGAACACAGCATCCAGGTCATCGACCAAACTCAAATTGCTACTGGTTTGTGTGCCAAAGTTTTCGATGTACAGATCAACGGTAACTTCCGTTCCCGACACGCTAACATCTTTGGCAACTCCCACCAAAGCATCTGACACAACCACAATGCTCGTTGGCGTATCTTCCGAACCGAATGTGGACGGATCGTTGTCGCCGCCCGGATCGGGATCGGTCCCGGTATGCGAAAGATCCGTTAGCACACCGCCAAAGCGGTCTGTCGCAAACGCGATCGCTTGATTGGAATAGACTCCAAATCCACTGCCGAGATTGCTGACTTGATCGACCGTAACGACGAATTGAATCTGGGCGGTGTCCGTGGCCGAGAGCGTACTGCTTGGATCAAGGAGTTGCGTATCGAGCGAGCCGTCAAAGGCCGGATTGAGCGTGATTGTCCCCGGATCGTCCACGAGGAACGGGCTGGTCGTAATCGTGTAGTTGCCTTCCCCGAAAGCCGCATCGAGGTCGTCAACCAAACTCAGGTTGGTGAAGTTGTCGTCTCCGAAGTTCTCGAGATATAGATCGATGGTGACATGGTTGTCCGTCACCGTCGCATCTTTCGCCGCACCGATCGCGGCTCCCACGATGAAATCGGTTGGGGCGTTCTCGCCGGCTTCGGTGGGATCGCCATTGTCATTCGGGTCCGGGTCAGTGCCGGCATGAGAGAGATCCGTCACGAACGTGCTAAACTGATCTTCCGCACTGACCGTAGCCTGGTTGGTAAAGATCCCGACACCCAATCCCTGATCGGTAATCGATGTAACAAGCAACTCCACCGTGACGACCGCGCTCTCGCCGGGGTTGAGTGTGCCCGAGGTAATCAATTGTGTTTGCGTAGATCCGTTGAAAACCGAATTCGTAGAGATCGATCCCGTTCCGGTCACAGTGACCATCGGGAAGCCACTATTGATGGTCCCGTAATTCCCCGCTCCGAAGACGGCATTTAGGTCGTTGGCCAGGTCAATATTCGACAACGCGACGTTCCCCAAGTTCTCCAGCGTATAGTTCATGCGAACACGGGAACCGAAATCAAACGTGTTGGAGCCCCCCACGTCGATCGTCGCAAAATCCTGGCCGAATACTTCGATGTCGTGGGACAACCCAATTACGGGATTGACTGGAATCGTGAACGTCGTGGCATCGTTCTCGCCGGCTTCGGTGGGATCGCCGTTGCCATTGGGGTCTGGGTCGGTGCCGTTGTCGGAGAGGTCGGTGGTGCTCACGCCTTCCGGTCCTTGGGCGGTTGCAGTGGCTTGGTTTTCGTACATCCCCAACCCGAACCCAAAATCAGCAATCGCATGGACATTGACCACGAGCCGAATCTGCGCGGTGTCTCCACTCTCAAGAGTGCTTCCCAACGCGATGTCACCCAGAGTACGCCCCGACTCCAAACCCTCGGTCGGTTGGGCAATCAATTGTGTCTCGCCACTGCCGTCGAAGTTGGCATTGAGCGAGATGGTGCCCGGATCGTCGATCAATACGGGAGCCGCGGTGATTGTGTAGTTGCCTGCCCCCAGAACCGCATCCAAATCATCTGTCAACGACAAGCGGCTGAGTTCGTCCGCATCAAGATTCTCTAGGTAGTAATCGAACGTCACTTCGCTGCCGTTGACGGTGGCATCTTTGGCCACGCCAATTTGCACATCGTCCGTGACGACATTCGAGCTGGAAACCTCGCTGGTGAAACTCATAAACACGCCGCCATTATTGGTCAGGACCATTAAATCACGGTCTGCGGTCGTGCTCGATGTTTCTTCGACTTGCAACTGGGCACTGCCGTCCGAGCGAAGAATATGAAATCGGCTGGCCGGGGTGTCTGTGCCGATCCCGACATTTCCGTTCGAGGCCACATCGAAACTGCTGGTCGGGGCTCCCGGGCGAATCTGGAATGGCAGCAGATCACCGCTAGTCACATCGCGAATATAGAAGCTGGTGTCATCCCCACCGATGTCCCAAACAAACGGCGTGAGGAGTTGGCTGTCATCCTGCCCAAACCGCATCGCGGGACTGGTTCCGTTGATGATATGCAGGTTCTCAACAGGATTTCGGGTGCCCAGCCCAATTCGACCGGATTGGTCCACGACGAAAGCATCGTTCCCGGCACCCGTCAGCACTCGGAACTTCGAATCGCCCGTCGAGCCTCCTGGCGTGCTTTGCTCATCAATCGAGAAATACGACTGGCCCCCATTTTGGGAGTCGTTGATCGTGATTTGCCAATCTCCTGAGGGGCCGCCGTCTGTGCTGGAATCGACAAAACCAATCCGCAAATTGTTTTCCTTAAGCCGCAGCGTATCGAGGCCAAAGGTTTCACCGCTGACAGCATCTGTGCCAACGACAAGACTGCCGTCGATCGCCAGATCCCCAAAGAAAACTTGGGCGGGCAGAAGGACCACTTCACCTTGGGATTCGGGTAGGCTCTCGGTTGTCACATTGCCGTACAAGATCTGTACTAATTGACGATCGACATTGGAGAATTGAGTTTGCTCACCCGTGTAAATGCCATCCATGATATCGACGCCCGCAAGATCATCGGTATGGCCAAGCCCCAACGCATGGCCGATTTCGTGCGTCAACACAGTTAGCGAATCGTAGGTGCCGGCCGGATTGCCGTTGTCTTGCTCGAAATCCCAGGTCTCGGTGGTGTCCAACCAGACCACGCCGGACGTGATTGAAGGATTCGTACCATTGAAGACCGTTCCGCCACCGACAGCGAGCGTGCCTCCAAAACCGCCGGTGAAACCAAACGCTTCCAAATTCCCCACGCCAATATTGATAATGTCTTCACGCGCGGCCGACGTGTTTCGCTGAAATCGAATGTTTCCGTCAGCAGCCGTTTCCCAGCTTGCGAGTGCTTGTTCGGCGAGCGCAATTTCTTCCGAAGAAATCTGGTTCGTAAAGCCGCCTTCGTCGCGGAAGTCATAATAGATATCGATCACATCAGCAGTGGAAGCATCTTGGTCCTGCCAAACGAAGTAATTCTCGGTTCCAGTCTCCGCCAGGAAATAGCTCTCGCCGTGTCCGTGGTCTCCGCCGTCATCTTGGTCAGTGAGATGATCGACCACCTGCATCGAACTTCCATAACGCACGAACGAAGACGCCTGCGACTGTGGCGTACTTTCGTTGTTGGTGACCGTCGCAGATTCAGCGGGGCTCGCCTGATCTCCTGAGTTTGACGACGGCGATCCCACTCCGGTTGCCTGCTGGGTCGTTGCACCATCGAGGGCAACCGTCCAATCGGAACCGCCGAATGGATCGACTGAAGGCACGTCCGAGGTCCAACCTGTCAATCCAAGTTGTTGCGAGATTCGTTCAAGTTGCGTGCCATGGTGTTCGGCGATTTCCAAGAGCCCTTGCAGACCGACCAACCCCGAGCTGGCCAAGTCCGAAGGCGTCAGGTGCTGGGCATCTGCCCCGAGGCCAAACAGGGCGTAAAAATCCTCGGCGAATGGTCCGAAGTGTTCGACGTCGTCCGAGTCGGCAATGTAATTCCAACGCTGAAGCGACAGCGATTCCAACCGATTCAAAACTTCGAGCGAATTGACAGCTTGGAAGTTCTCTTTGAGTGCCCGCGAGGAACTCGCGTTGAGCGACCCAGCGATTGTGACGTCGCCGTTGGCATCCAATTGCAGATTGGCAGCGCCATCGGGACCAACGGTCATGGAACCGTCTTGGTTGATCACAAACTCGCTGCCCGTAGTGTTTGCCAAGTCGAAGGTGAAGCCCTCGGTGCTACTGATGCCAGTCCGCCAAGTGACGGGGCTGCCGTCGGTGTTCGTGATCGCAATCTGTGACGCTCCATGGTTGGTTAGCGTCAACAGATCTCGATCGGCCGTGGTCGTAGAAAGTTCTTCGACGGCGACTTGGGCTGTGCCATCGTCTCGGCTGACATGGACCGAACTATTCGGGGTCGATGTGCCGATCCCCACGTTTCCATTCGCGGCAATATCCAAGCTGCTAGTCGGGGCGCCGGGACGGATGCGGAATGGGACGGTCGAATTATTGGTGACATCCCGCAAAAAGAATCCCTGCTCGTTGCCACCCAAGTCGTAAACTTGCGACGCAAATCCGAGTGTTTCGTCTTGTTCCAAGCGGACGGTCGGCGTGTCTCCATTGGCAATATGTATGGCTTGATCGGGGTTTTCCGTTCCCAACCCGACATTGCCACCATTATCGACGACCAAGGAGAAATCGCGGGCTCCCTGGTCGATGCGGAAGAGAGTTTCGCCCGTCTCGGCATCCACAATTGAGAAGTGATTCTCTCCACCGGGCTCGGCGTCGTTAATCACAAATCGCCAATCGTTGCTCGGATTGTGCGTTCCCGTGCTGGTGTCTTCAAAATGCACACGCAAGACGTCTTCGGTTAGTCGCACCGTGTCGAAACCGAAGTCCATTCCGTTCACGCTTCCATCACCAATCCCCAAGCTAAACGTTGTTCCGAAATTGTCGTTGATAATTTGAACTTGCCCGCCGCCGGTCATCTCCGCAAGCGTTAGCGTCCCGCCGCCACTCGACACGGCTTGCGACAGGAGCGAAATGGTCGATTGGGCGACGGGGTTGGAATAGGTCTGCTCATCGACGGAAAGTTGAAAGACCGGCAGTCCATTGTTCTGCTGTGGCGAGAGGCTCGGGGAATTGGCGGACGGCAAAGACGGAGACGCGAAAACAATTAACGGTTCATAATCGACCCCGGCCAACTCGGACAGATACGCGATCTGATCGTTCTGAATCTCCATTTGCACGAGCAGTGCCTGAATCCCAGCGACCGCGATCCCCGCGACATCACTGGAGGCAATGTGACGCGGGTCTTCGCCGAGACCGAACGCCGCGTAGAAATCTTCAGCCAATGGCCCCACGTGCTGAATCGAATCGTCGTCGGCAATGTAGTTCCATCGCAGCACATCCAGATCATTGATTTGCTGCAGAATCTGATCCGCTTCGACCGATTCGAAATTCTCTTTCAAAGTCCGTGAGGACGTGGCATTCAACGTGCCCGACAACGTGAGATTGCCGGCGGCGTCCAGCACGAATGTCGTGGGTGTGGCTCCCAAGGTGAGGCTGCCATCCTCACCCAAACGAAACTCGGGATCCGTAGCGCCGGTGAAGTTAATCACATAAGAATTGTCGGCCGCCAATCCCGTGCGAACGGTCGTGTTCGTGTCGGTGTTGGAGAGGACGATATGCCCTGCCCCGTTATTATTGAGCGTCACCAGATCCCGCATGGCGTCGGTGGTGGATGTTTCTTGGACGGTCAGGTTGGCCGTTCCGTCATCGGATTGGATGTGGAGAGAACTCGTCGGATCGGACGTGCCCACGCCGACGTTGCCATCGGATGCAATCTCCAGGCTGCCGTCGGGGGCTCCGGTGCGAATGCGGAACGGAAGCAAATTGCCGCTCGCGTCCCGCACGAAGAAGTTGCTCTCGTTCCCACCGAAATCCCAAATGGAAGGATCGGCGGCGTCCTGTTCCAAACGGACGGTTGGGCTGTCGCCTGCGACCAGGTGCAGCGTTTGTGTGGGGTCCGCAGTACCAAACCCGATTTGACCGCTGCTGTCGATCACCACCGCATCCCCCGGACCGCCGGCTTCCAAGCGGAACGGCGTCGTGCCGAGATCGCTATCTTCAACAGAAAAGTGGCTCGTGCCGCCGATCAGGGCATCGTTGACGAGGATCCGCCAATCCCGCGTGGGGAAAGAAGCCGAGATACTCGTGTCTTGGAAGTGCACACGAATCACTTCATCGCGAAGGCGAAGCGTATCCGAACCATACGCATCCGCAGTGTCGGCGTCGTCGCCAACCACGAGACTGCCTTGAATGAGTACATCGTCATTGATGATCTCGATAGGAGCGACAATCGTAGTGCCACCCAGTTGGTTTTGTGCGGCCGAGAACACGGTCAGAATGTCAGAAAAGTTGTGGATTGGCGCTTCGCCTGTGGAATCGCTCTCAGTTGTCGCGAGAATGGGACCGCCCGGCGAGGTTTGTTCGAATTGAAACGTCGCCGTCGGTGCTACAGGTTGTGAGTTTGTCTCCACACCCTGACCCACATACGCCAGAAAGTCTTCCCAAACCCATTCCTCGCCGAACGGGCTGTCCGTCGCAAATGCCGCTCGATAATCGGGAGGTTCTACGACCCCGAGATGCGAGAGCAAGGAGTCGATTTGAGCCTGCTGATCATCGACGATCTCGGATAACTCCTGGATCCCCACCAACAATGTTCCCGTCAAATCCAAAGGCGAGATATGTTGAGCGTCGGCACCCAGCTGAAAAGCGGCATAGAATTCTTCAGCTGTCGGGCTGAGGTGGGTAACGGATTCCGGATCGCCAATGTAGTTGTAACGCAGAATGGGAAGGTCCGCGAGTTGATCGAGGACCACCGATCCGTCGACTTGCGTGAAGTTTTCCTTCAGGGTCACCGACGACGAATCGGCAAATATCCCCGCAATCGTCAAGTTCCCGTTTTGGTCCACAACAAAGTTGCTGGCTCCACCCGCCCCGATCGTAACTTCACCGGTCGAAGAAACGGAAAACTCCGTGCCTCCTGAGTTTTCCAAATCCAACACGAAATCGTCGTTCGACGTTAGACCCGCCCGCCAAGTCGCCGCCAGCAGCAGTCGGTCCTCCAACCGTTCCGAAGGCGTACCGACCTGAATTGATCCTTGGGACAACCGTTGTCGCTTTTTCCGCTGGGCCGCTCGAAAAGGATTACGACGAAGAAGCAAATGCTTAAGCCAGTGGGTCAACAACATGGGTGGCTTTCTACAGGATCGGGCCGCAATTCTTCGGTTTCGGAAAACGGGGGAGAATACCTAGTGCCCCCGCTTTCCCGTATCGGAATAGGATGCCCAGGTTCACAGAAAAATAATGAAGCGCCCGATTGCATCATTTGACCCAGATTTTCCACCTTCGCATTTCGTCAAGATCAGACCTCCTTCGTGTGGTGAGTTTTGGAGAACACAACATTGTCCAATGTAAGACGATCATTCCCAGAGGGATCTTGATTAGCGACGAGTACGAGACGCGGCAATTAATGCTTGTTCAATCGTTGCTTCGTTGAATGTCGCAACAACTCCCGAGGTCAAATCGATGAGGGATTGAATTAACGATGCTGCAGTCCTTCCCAGGTCCCAAAGGGAATTGTCAAGTTAATGTTCTGAACTGCCCTAAAGACAATATTGTCGACTACCTAGCCGTTCTATACTGATTGCTGTCAACGACGACTGTCGCAACCAGAAAAACGAAATGAACGTTGCACGCCCCAGTCGTGTGTTCGCACGGCTTGAGCAGTCGCACAAGTCTTTACAGCTTCGGCTGCATCTTGCGAACTCAAAACTCTATTGAGTTGACCAACCTTGTGAAAGTTGCATTCGAATGCCGAACTACGGCTGCAAAAAAGGACGATGTTTGATTGTCTTTGGTTTCAATAGTCGGAAAATCACATATTTCGACCGACTCGCCTTTCAAGCGGTAAATCCGACAGTGCCAGACTGTGCGTCTTTGAATATGCTTGTTCCTCGGAAGTTGACCGGAACGGTTGTACTCAGTTGTTTTAAAAGCCTGCTAGGATACAGAAGTTCTCTTTAAAGGATGATCTGGCGCGGTCACGGTCGGCGATCGGTTCGCGGGGGAGTTAGGTTATGTCTGAACTACAGTCCTCAGTGCGAGACTTGCGGCGTCTCTGGAAACCCCATAAGGAGCGTTTGAGCGAAGACGATCCTGAGCATCCAACGAACATTCGCTTTCATCGGGCTTGTAGCTGGCTCCGTCGAGCCGAACAAGCGACTGAGGAGAGTGATCTTGATTCCGCCCTTCTTAGTCAGTGGATAGCGTTCAATGCACTCTACGGGCAATGGGATCAAGCGGCACGAGCACCTCTCGCAGACCGGGCGTGCTGGGAACAATTCGTTGATCGGATACTCGCCCTCGATGGTAGCGACTATGTGCCGAGTGTGCTGTCAGACAACAAACGGCTCGTCATGTCCATTTTCGATGACGAGTTCCTAAGCCGATACTTTTGGCAGGAACCAAGTGGCAAACGGGCTGGCCAGTCTAAGAAGACGATGTACGACGCGAGAACCTGGTACTTACAGGGCAAATGGGCCCTCATCCTCGACCGTGTTCTCGAGCGGATCTACCTGTTGCGGTGTCAGCTAACGCATGGGGCTGCCACGTTCAATAGTTCACTTAACCGCACGGCATCCCGGCGTTGCTCGACAATGATGGATCACCTGCTCCGAGCATTTCTGCTCGTCTGGATCAATCACGGAGTCAATGAAGATTGGGGCGTCATGTGCTATCCGCCGTTACGGAAAACATCAAGTAGACGCTGAGTCCAATACTCGCCACCAATGAATTTCCGCTTGCATCGACTATGTCACACGGGGACTCGTCTTGTACTGCCAACTGGCAAACTCAAGTTCTCGCCTAGTTTCCTGCTAGTTTTTTAGATCGAAAATCTAGGTTGCCGGAAGAGATCGGTGTTATCTGGATGGGTCGAATTGGAAGAGCGGTTTGGCTTCTGTTGGTAGTGGGCCGGCGTTTCTTGCGCGGTACTTTGAAAAGCACTCAGGGTTGGGTTTTGCCGGGAGCGTTCGATGCCAGGCTTGAAGTTTCTGTAGCATCTCGGCGGCGATTTCAGGATGTGAGTCCTTCAAATTATTCTTTTCCAAGGGGTCTTTATTAACGTTGAAAAGCTCAAGTATCTCGAAATCTGCGTCGGTCAATAGTCGCCATTGGCCGTCTAATATCGAGTAAGAAGGCCCCCGGCGGTTTGGCACGCCTTTCCAAAATAAAGGCTTTTCGCGTCGCGGAGCTTTCGTCCCTTGCAGCGTCGCCAGTTGGCTTGTTCCGTCGGGCTGGTAGCCATCTGGCATCTCCGCCCCTGCGATTTCGCAGAACGTCGGAAGTAGATCGACGGCGGAGATCCACGAAACGTCATCAATCGCCCCCGCCTTAATTTTACCTGGCCAACGGGCAATGAAGGGTACTCCGATCCCACCTTGCAGGATGGATGCCTTCCGCCCGTTTCGTCCGCCGGTTGTCCCGACGCTGCCGCCGATTCCGAATCCCTCACCGGTCGCGGAATCGTACATGACCGTCAGCTTGCCGCCTCGGCCGCTGCCGGCCGGACCATTATCCGAGCTAAAGATCACCAGCGTGTCGTCAGTCAGTTTCAATCGGTCGAGCGCATCGAGCAATTCCCCAATCCTGTCGTCGGCGTGAGACAGCACCGACGCGTAAACATTATTCGGATCATCCAGCTTCGGAAAACGCCGACGATATTCCGGCAGTGTGTGGTGCGGTGTATGCGGCTCGTGCATCCACAAGTTAATGAAGAACGGTTTCTTCGCAGCTGCGTTCTTTTCGATGAACGCAATCGCCCGAGCGGCATCTTCGTGGACCGGCATTTGCTCGCCGGCGCAGTTGAAGGCACCGTACTCGTCATAGCCGTAATTCGTAGGCAAGGGCGAATCGGGAATCATATTGTTGGATAGATGCCATTTCCCGAAATGTGCTGTCGCGTATCCAGCCGATTGGAGCATCCTCGGAAGCGTGGGCGTCTTCGGGTCAAGCCAGTCCGGCACGTTGCGTTTGGCATTGCTATTGACCCACGCGAAGTGACCATCAATCTTGTATCGTGCGGGAAAATGCCCTGTCATCACCGCGGTGCGGCTTGGCGAGCATACACCGCTCGCGACTGTGAATCGATGAAAGTCGGTACCTTCTTGGGCAAGCCGATCGATATTTGGTGTCTTTAGATATGGATGCCCATGGCAACCGAGATCACCCCACCCCCAGTCGTCTGTGAAAATGAAGAGAATGTTTGGCCGTTCTGAACCGTCGGACTGTCCCGCGGCGAAGGCTGGACACGATGCCAAGAGGAGGCAGGTCAGTAGTTGTATTGTTCGAGCTATTCGTTGTCGATGCATAATCGGATTCGATCTGAGTGTAGTAGAATACTTAGTGTTCTGTAGCCGCGTCCACATTGAGGTTTCGCTAGGTCTCACGGTCAGTTGCTAGATTCCCGTCTTTACTTCTTTGACGCTTTCACAAGCTCGTTAACGAGATCCCACTTTGGCACAGGTCTCTTCGACAATATGTGCTAGTTGCCGTCATAGGGTACCTCAGATGCTTGTGCTTGAGCGGAGGCAGAAACCACCGAGACCAAGTGTTGCGACTGCTGTATGACCCATGTCTCTCGATTATTCAGTGCGGCGGCCGGACCTGATCAACAAAGAACTGCACGGTGCGTTTAATGATGGCGTCGCGGGATGGCTCAATGTCGGCGTCAACCCTACGCCAGTTGTGACCAGAGTTTTTAATGATCACGATTTCAACAGGCGCCTGAACGGCTTCTGCTTTTTCTTTCATGTAGTAAGCATGCTTTACGGGAATAGTTGTGTCCTTGTCGCCCTGGATCATCAGCAGCGGTGGGCTGTCATTGTTCAGGTAGTTAATCGGACTGACCTCCCGGTACCGCGCCAAATTGTCCTTCGGGTCGGAATCGGAGCCCATGATACGAGCTTCAAACCGGTCACGAAAGTTGGCTCGGTCGTTGTGATTGAACAAATCGATCTTTTCAAAATCACACGGGCCGTACCAGGAAACGCCAGCCGCCATCTGATAGGAAACTTTGGAAAGGCTGGCATCGCCGGGCAACTGATCCGCCGAAGTCAACAAAAGCATCTGAGCAATATGGCCACCAGCCGAATCGCCCATCACGCAGATTCGCATGGGGTCGATCCCAAGTCGTTCGCTGTTCTTTGCCAGATAACGGATGGCGTCTTTGCAATCGATGACGCAGTCTCGCATCACAACATTGCTGCCCTTCTTCACCAGACGATAACTCACCGGCGCGATCGCGAAGCCCTGCTTGATGAGCCGCTTGAACACAATCGCAAAGGAACCAGTTCCCGCCTTGTACCGACTGCCGGCGGCCCAGCCTCCACCATGTGTGAAGACAATCACTGGGCACTTTTCGAAGCGTTTGACGGTGGGATAGTACAAGTCCAGCTTGAGATCCTTACCAGCGATGCTCTTATAGACGACTTCAAGTTTGCGTTCCCCGCCAGTTTCGAGATACTTCGCTTGTCGAGTCCGGCGTGCGGCTTTCTTTGTGGTGTTCGGTTCCTGAGCAGTCGCGTCGCTTACAACCAGAATTGCGGTCAGCAAGACGATGTATCTTCGGTAATCGATCATTGATGTTGTCCAGTGCTTTTCATCGTTCATCTGTTAACCCGACCTTGGACATGTCAAATGGAACAAAGCCCATCATCAACGCCGGCGACTCAGACTTCAATTGGAAGTCCCCGTGTGCGGCGTCAACGAACATTGGATCAACAGCCAGGCTGTCGACATCGACACCGTCCGCGTGTTGTCTCTTCAACATCTCGACTCCCAGCTTTCGATTGGCTGCGCAAAAGTAGATGTTCTGATTTGTATCGGCCTGTTTCGACGCTGCCAACGTTCGGCCTCGACGATCTTCAGTCGTGCGGCCTCTCCCCGGCGGCAATTCATCAATAAAAGTGCAATCGTCGGCGGATGAATAGAAAATATTCCGCTTAATCGTGGCCCCGGTCATTGGGCCTTCACGCAAGGAGAGGTAGTAGCCCCGTGGCGGTGCGATCACGTCAGCGATGATGTTATTTTCGCATCGATTGTTCAACTTCAAAATGATGCCTTGCGAAGTACACTTGTAGATCAGGTTTTCGGCGATGAGCGTATCTCTCTGTCCGCCGTCAGTCCGAATCGCCGCCTGCATCTTCGTCGGTGCGACCAGGTGATGAATATAATTTCGACGGATAACATTGCCGGAACCTGCACCACGGATGTAGATCCCGTTGCCGTCACCAAGCAATTCCATTGCATGATGAATTTCATTGTACTCGACGACGTTCTCGTGCGTATGCAGATACGGTCGCACATCCCCAAACCGAAGTCGTTTCGGAAGTCGGCCGAGTTCGTGTCGTCTGATCGTTCTGCCAAGCTCTCGTCCCTGTCGCCCGAAAAAATGGGTCATGCAACCAGAGAGAATGATACCGGTGTAAGGCGTGTGATGGATGAGATTGTTGGCAACGCGATTCTCGCCGCTTTGCCATATCATAATGCCGGGGGAGTGCCAGTAGATTTGGCCGGTATGGTGAATATGATTATTGGATACGTTGTTCTTCCGATTCACGTCCTTGGTGCCCGGGCCGTAGCCGCACAGCAGAATGCCCGTCCCACCGATGTGCTCGATCACATTACCGGAGATCGAATTCTCTTGACCGCGCAAATCGACACGAATTGCTCCACTGCCACTGTGAATGAACCGACATTGTTCGATCACACAGTTCTTCGTTCCACGCAACCGAACGAGAGCGTTTGGTTTATCGTGCATGTCCCAGTCGTGTTGTAGCCCGGCATCGTTCGCTGCTAACTGATAGCGGTCACCGTGCGTGAACGTCAAGCCACGGAATTGCAGGTTGCGGACCGGTTTATCTTCAGGACCAGCCTTGTCGATCTCGCCTTCGATACGAATCAATTCGGTCAGTTGCGGAGCCAGCACAGGCGAGTCGTTCCGTGGCCAGAGATAGAGTTTACCTTCCTTGGAATTCAGGACCCACTCGCCCGGTTCGTCGAGTTCTTCCAACGTATTCTCGACCCAGCACGATTCTGTTTGCTTGAGAAAGTGCAACGGGTTCATCGCATATGTCGCATCGATCGACGTTTGCGCGATTTGCCTCTGCTCGTCGACAGACTTCAGTGGCAGAATATTGACAATCCATGCGTGATGTGGACGAACGACGATCTCAACGTCTTCGATATTCGGCCAGTTTCTCAGGCGGCCAGCAGGAAAGTAAAACTGATTTCGGCTTCCGCCATGCCGTGGAATAAAGCCCTTCGAACGAGCCCGCGGCAGGAGGCCCTCGGAATCGAAAAGAACACGAAACCGACTCGAAACGTCCGCGACCAGCACCTTGCCAATCGCTTCTTTGGGTAACGCTGCCTGTGCATTCGTTAGATTGGTCCACTCGCGAATTTCTTGACCAGCACTGAAAACTGGCGTCTCACCAGGATAAGCAGCGTAGGTAATTGTCGAGTTGGTTTGTCCCGAATCCTGTAGCCCGAAGACGACGGTTTTCTCAAGACGATAGGTTCCGCCGCGGATGAGGACTTCTATGTCACCGGACCGTTTTCTTTGTAATTCCCTCACTGCATCGCGTGCACACTGCAGCGTCTGGAACGGCCCGTCTGTCTGCTGCTCGTTCGGAGTTGCCAAAGTCCCGGACCAATCGTCGGAACCACTAGGCGACACGTAAAAGTCAGCAGTCAAGTCCAATGCCTGTAATGGATTTCCAGTCGAAAGCATGAGTGTGATAAGAGTCAGTGTCAAACGGGATGTTCGCATTTCTTGACATCACCTTTCTGTCATAAAAAACGCTCTCGCAATTGACTATAAACACTGTATGGCGATCGATAAGACAGCCGCTTTGAGAAAGAACCGCGGAGAAGTACTCTAAGCAGTTCGTGACATCTGATCTCTTTTCATAGGGCCGTTGAACACATCCACGTTTTAAGAATAGAGTTTAAGGATGCGACTTACCATCGATTTCCATGATTTCACTATCTCCGAACGGTGTGAAGGTGTCAGGGGTGGCCTGCAGCAACCATAGCCACTGCCGTGCGTCGAGGGCTGACAGGGTTTGTGTCGCATGGAAGTTCGCCAGCACTCTGCTCCATGGGATACGATACCATCCCAAGACTTCCCCTGGCGAGAAGTTCCTGATGCAAGTCGAGATAGTGGATATACCGGTGTTGTGCGGCTGCGTCGCCATCCGGGAGTTTCTCCATCGCTGCGAATTCATCCGACGTCGCGTTCACGTCCACTAGACGTGCGAGAAGCTGGTCAACATCCAGGGGCTTCTTAGCTTCAGCCATGCTGCCACCCGTCACGCTGAACGGCCCATGCTCCGAATAACGACGAAGCAATAGTTCCCGCTCTTCGGTTGTCAATTTTCTCAGATAACCATCCACCGCCTTTCGGCGAACTTCCAGCAGCGACGCTTCTTCGCCGATTCTCGCGTGTAGCTGCGCCAGAATCGTTTCCGAGAAAATTAGGTGATCTTGTGCCTGTCGCTGAAGCCACGACAGAGTTTCGTGAATCGACTTCCGAAACGAGACCGTTCAGCAGTCAAACTAGTTCTTCGATTCCAAGAAGAGTTTGATCGCTTCCTCAAGCCGTTCGCGGGCAGATTGTGAAAGGCGGGCGAATCCGATGGTCCTGGCCATTGCGATCGCGGGATCACTATCGGTGGCTAGTTCAGGACGCGCCTCCAACAGTCCTCGCAGTTCCGCGATCGAAATCTCGTCGATGCTGCGTTTATCTTCATCAGACAGCGGATGACGATACTCGATGATTGGCAACGGATTCTCGCCAGACCAGAGGAACCGGCCGGTCGATTCCTCATTCGAAGGAACGTCGGTCAACAATTCCAAAATTCGGTTGCGAATTTTCGCCCCGGTGCGGGCAAACCCATGCAGACGTGCAATCTGTTTGGCCAAGACGTCATCGCGAATCGGTGCTTCCTGATCAAGCATCGATCGGGCCATCTGCCTCAACGGTTCATCGTAAGCTGCATCAAAAAACTGATCCTGAGCATGACTCGCATCCGGCAACGACGATCGCTGATAGTACAATGTCGATTCACCATTTTGACGCATCGACTCCGTGAAGTCAGCGGGTTCGACTTCATGGGACGCTTGCCGATCGTCGACCGCGGAGGTTTCCTCGTCAATTTCGCGTTGGGTTCTCAGTAATACATTGAGAGCGTTGTGAAGCTGCTCAATCGCGTTGGCCGAATCGTACCACCAGTCCGGCGACCAGACTCGCAAGATATTCCAACCCAAGTTTTCTAACACTTGCTGCCGGGTTTTGTCGCGGTCGCGAGCCACAGCGGACCGATGATACGTGGCTCCGTCGCACTCCACACCAGCGAGGTACGCGCCGGGTTTATCTGGATGCCGAATCCCAAGATCAACGCGAAACCCGGAGACCCCCACCTGCGGTACCACTTGCCAGCCACGAGCGTCCAACGCCTCGGCGACAGCTTCCTCGAATGCAGATTCCAGACCACCGACACTGCCATCCGTGCGTGCCTGAATGGTACGTGGGCCTTTCTCCGCGTATTCCAAGAACGCTTTGAGATCCCGAACGCCACGGGCCTGCGAACGCTCTGCGTTGAGTTGGTCCGCGGTGAAGGAAGAATACACGAGCAGTTCTTGTCGAGCCCGAGTGACCGCCACGTTCAATCGTCGCTCCCCACCGTCTCGGTTCAACGCACCGAATGTCAACGGAATGGGGCGACCAGTGGCGTCTTGACCAAATGTAATCGAGAAGAACATCACATCGCGTTCGTCCCCCTGCACGTTTTCCAGATTCTTAACTACCGTGGGTTCAATTCGCTCATCGGCAAAATACCAATCGAGCTCGGGATGTTCGCGTTGCGCTTGATCGAACAAATCTTGAATTAACGTTTGCTGCTGAGAGTTGAATGTGATGACTCCGAAGGTCAATCGGTCGGTCTCAGGAAGTTCCAGATTGCGTTTCATTCGGGCGACGGCATCACGCACAATCGCTTCGGCTTCCTGGCGATTCGTCCGGCTTTTTCCACGGTCGTAGAGCGCACCGGGTTGATGACAGAACGACACGCCCCGGTCTTCAGACTCGGCGGCGGGAAAGGTGACAAGTTTGTTGCCATAGTAGTTGTAGTTTGAGAACGCAATCAACGATTCGTGTCGACTGCGGTAGTGCCAATTCAACAACAGCGTTGGCAGGCCCGATGCTTTTGCTTCGTCGAGAATGCTCTCCAAGTCTTTCTCGTGATCTTCGAGCTCGTCATTCGTTTCGTCGTCGTCCACCCGTCCAAAGAAGTTGGTTGGCGGCAATTGTTTTGGGTCGCCAACGATGATGGTTTGCTGACCGCGAGCGATCGCCCCGATGGCGTCCCAAGTAGTAATTTGTGAGGCCTCGTCAAAGATGACGACATCAAAAATTGCTTGGTCTGCCGGTAAGTATTGAGCAATCGACAACGGAGACATCAGCAAACACGGAGCGAGCTTTCCGAAGGTCTCCGGCATATTCGAGATAACTTCTCGAATCGATTTGCTCGGGCGTTTCAGATTCATTTGGTGACGCAGCAACCCCAACTCCGACTTGCGTGGGACTCCAGAATCTGGCGCCGGTAATTGGTGCGCAACGGCTTGCAAAGCCTGAGACGCCGCAGTTTCACGTGCCAAGTCGTCCAGTTTCCTGAAATCCTGGATCGCATCTTCGTGTTTGAATCGTTGGAAGGATTGCAGCACTGGCGAGCGATCAATGGCCTTCGTCACCCACCAACGGGCATAGGCAACACGAAACGAAGCCGCCATTTCGCTTGGTGCAATCCGACGATTTTCCAGGTCGCGGCGAAAGGAATTGAGTCCGACGGCTTTCGCTTGCTTCTTGATACCACACCATGCAGTCCAGCGTTGCAACTGTGTGCGATGTCGTTGAATCGACTGAGCGGCGTCGATCGCGGCCGTTGCGATTTCCGAAGACTCCCGCGAAATCGGAGTGCCATCCGAAACGGCGCGAAAGGACTTCACGGATTGGGAGAGCGCCTTCGTCGCCGCCAAGAACTCTCGTGTCGCTTCGAGGATCGGTGAATCCACTGACTGCCCTGCGAGAATCGGATAAATCGTTTTTAAAACGGCATTGGTGTTTTCCGACGAACGTCCAACCGATCGGATGGCTTGGCGAACCCCGCTCGCTTTGTCGAGGTGTTGTCGGAGGGCTTTCACATCGGTTTCATGGGCATTCCATCGTCCATTGATTTCAGCCAATGGACTGTTTTCGATGGACTTCGAATGCTGGCGAATCTGACGGATTGCGGAAATGTCGCTGGCGGGATTGGCTTGCCCACTCGTTGCATAGCTTTGCAGCAAGCGGGTGACCTTCCGGCGTGCAAACCACGACATCGGCCAGAACGAAGCCACGGCTTGTCGCCATTGCGTGTCGATATCGTCGATCGGAATCGATTCAAGCGATTCATCGTAGTTCGCGGCGGCTCGTTCGCGGGCCTCTTGATACCCTTCGATCGCCGTCGCCAATTCACTTGCGGCTGCGGGCAGCTTGGCGAATTGTTTGTTGAAGATAATCCGCAGATCGTCACCGACACAATCGACTAATGCCGTCGCGAATCGATTGAGATTGTCCAACTCGGTGAACAAGCAATCTCTCATTTCCGGCAAACCAACGGATTTCGAAAACGAACTCAACGCCTGTCGAAACGCAGTTGCGGCCTCTTTTAACTGTTCGCATTCGGCGAGCAGTTTTGCTTCCCAACCCGCGGACCACTGTGTTGTCTTCACAGCGGGAAGCGAGACATTCGAGTCAAGCGCACTGTAAGTCCGAGCAAGTTCATCGATGATTGTCGTCAGGTTCCAATAGGCGTCGGTATCGTGTTCGACAGAATCGGCCCAATCGAATTCTGGCGTCTGAATTTCGCGACCTTTGACACATTCGCCCATTGCCTCATAGACCGTCCAACCGTTCGGGTGTTGAGTATGGATCGCCGACACATAGGCATTCAACTCATCACGTCGAATTTTGAGCCGTTCGTTGATCGTCAACCATTCGTTCGGCTTGGCCCGCTGGTTGTTCAGCCAAGAGCCTTCCAGTTGATCCAGAAACTTGCGGCGTTCGGCTTTGCTGCTATGAAGTTCCAAGCAGCAATCGCCAAGCCCATGTTCTTTGAGCCGCCGATAAACCACATCCAACGCCGCCGTCTTTTCTGCCACGAACAACACGGTCTTCTTAACAGCGAGACACTGCGAAATAATGTTCGCAATGGTCTGACTTTTTCCGGTTCCCGGTGGGCCGATCAGGACGAAGTCTTGCCCTTCCGAAGCGGCCATCACCGCCGCCAATTGCGATGAATCGGCTGGCAGTGGGTGGTAGATTTCCTGCGGCTCAAAACGCTGATCGACTTCCTGCGGATGGGGGATCGTTCCGGCACCCCTGTCAAATGGCTGACCGGGATCGCGAATCAAATGCCGAACCACACGGTTCTGCTCCAACTGGTCGACACGATCGACCAGGTCTTTCCACATCAGGTATTTGGCGAAAGAGAACGTTCCCAAAGCTGACTCATCGACCACCTCGAATCCGGGAATGTCTCGAACTTCCGCCCGCATCCGGCTGAGAATCTGAGGGACATCAACGCCGCTCTCATCCGTCGGCAGATCGCCTTCGAACCAAGACAAATCTCGGTCGAAGTCCTTCTTTAAGAGCTGAATCAATGTCGCATTGAATCGGATTTCATCTTCGTGTTGTGCCAGGTGATAAGGCGACAATGCACTTTTGCGAATGAGCTTCACCGGCACAAGCAGCAACGGTGCTCGGTACGATTTCGTGTCATCCGGTTTTTGCTTCCATTTCAAAAAGCCGACGGCCAAGAACAACGTATTCGACCCGCCTTCCGCTAGGTCGTTGCGGACATTGCGATACAACGTGGTGAGCCGTTTTGCGAGCTCGTCCTCTGTAAGATCACAAGCAATCTCGTCCCGCGCAAGAGCTTGTTTAGCAAACTCAGTGTCGAGTTCTTGGTTGGTCTTTTGCCGATGCAGTTCGGCATCTCGCTCGCCAATCGGATTGTGATCACTCAATGAGATCATCCGCAATTTCGTCCCATCGCCGAGCCGATCTTCCAACCGCGAAATGTCTGGGCAAACGAGCGGGATTGATTGCTTGTTCAACTTGAAATTCAGCAGTCGGTTTCGCAACGACAAATCAAGCAGCTTGCGTTGCCAACGTTCGATTCGACCTTCCGGCGTGGTTGGTTTGACCTCGGACACGTCCATCGCCGAGTGGCCCAGATCAGGAACCGCAGGTAATGGAAGCGGCCCAGACGTTTCGACTGGTTCAATCCCGTCTCGCACTGGTTTATCATGCGATGCCAACGGCCGAAATTGGGCCATTCGTGCCCGCTTGATGTCAATGGTCGCCAAGTATTGCGATTCATTCGACTCGCGGGTTGCGTGTTCGGCGGTTTGAATGGCATCCTGAAAACGCGCCGGCGGATTGTGCGTCACCAAGGTCGTTTCGAACGTGATCAACTCTTTGGCTGCAATTGCTTTGCGGACTTCGCTACAGTCGGTTTCGATCAACCGATCGAAGGAACGCTCGACAAGCCAAACGCCGACGAAGCAGTGACCGTCGGTCATCACGATTACAGGGTTGAGACCGATTGCTTCCATCGCGGCGGCGAAGAGAAGTGTGCTGTCGAGACAGGTGGCCAAGCCATCCCTCAGGACTGTGGACGGACGACGAACCTTCTGACCCTTCTGTTCGAAACTGCTCGGTGGGTTCGCGTACGTCAGCGATCGTTCCGCCACAGCCGACCAGATAGCAGCTGCAAGGAGATAAGCTCGTTGCGGATCGTGGCGTTGATACCCGTCGAGCGCCGTTGAGTGCCCATGCTGCCCCAGAATTTTACCAGCCGACTTGAGAATAGGAGCCAGCGACGGATCGTTCGGCATCACGAACGCTGCCAACAATTCACTCATCGATCCGAGACCGCCCCATTCGTCCCGCGCGAGCACGCGAATGTCGTGGACGACTTCGGAAAGAACCGTATCCCCTTGTTGTAATCGCAAGGTGACTCGCCCACGTTCCGCTTCGTTCAAGCCATTCAAATAATCGGAATCGAGCTGGACATCGCGATCACGGATTGTGAGTTGTTCTCCCGCGGCAATCCGCTGAATCATCCACTGTTTCGGGCGAGTGAACGCTGGGCTAGTCGTCAATTGCAGGCTTAGCTCACCCAATGAGTTCGAGGACTGTATGTCTTGTCCCGATTCATTCTGCAGTTCCAACGAGCGAAGCAGCGGAACGGAGTTTTGCCAGGATGCATAATTGATGCAATCCGTCAAATCGGCGTGGATCGTGAGTCCCGTGGTACGATCACCGGTCATTATCAATCAGCCTCAATGTGCATGCTGTCGTCAAACGGAAAGTTGGAACCAAGTGCCCAAATCTAGCACACTCCTGGCAGTTGTTCATCTGAATACAACGATAAAACTGCGGGAGCACGATTTAAGAGGCCATCTGAGAATTGCACGAGTCTGAAACTTCATAACGGAACTATGGATATCTCGTGTTGGGACACACGCGTCCTAATCAGCCGAACGTCCGTTCGACCACCCAACGAAGAAGTTTTTCGCCATGTTGCTCGATGATCAAGTCATGTAGAGCATGATCAAAGCACTTAGAATCAGCCCGAATGATCTCCAGGCTGAGAAAGGCTTCGCAATCAAGTTCCGGGAAAACCTGTGTCCGCGGCAGCGGTAATGTCGGCACTGAACTGTAATAGCCCTCGTGCCTTTTGCGGAATCGTCATACCATAGTGGCACTTGGATCGACTTTGCAGCGAGGGCATCGGCAGATGTAAGACCTTGCCAAACTCGATCAGCAGGAACATGCTGGAACTATTTTCTAACGAGTCCAGGTTGATCTTCTGCTATGGTGACGTTTTCGGAATTAGATAAACCGGCAATGGCAGGTCAACAATCCCTCTTTGGCCAACGCCTAATCTTTGGTGGGGATATGAGTTTTCATTCGCTGTTTGACGTTTGCCAGTTCCGCTTTACTGGCGAGATTGGTCCACTCATTGGGATCGTTCACGCTGTCGTAGAGCTCTTCGCTGCCGTCGTTGTAACGGATGTAGCGATACTGCTCGTCCTGAATCGCAAAGCTATTTTTCTTCCACCCCACGATCGTAGGGTATGGCCAGGGTTGATTCGGTCTCTTTAACAGTGGTACTAGGCTACGCCCTTCGTTTGTCTCATTCGGGGGCAAGTCGCACATGGCCAGGAGGGTGGGATAGAGATCTAGCAGGCTGACGATCCGATCGCAGCGACGTCCTCCTTCAACCCCAGGCCCGGCAATGACCAGCGGCACGTGCGTCGACCGTTCCCAAAGCGACTGTTTCTGGAATGTGTTCTTCTCTCCCATATGATAGCCGTGATCCGACCATAGCACGACAATCGTGTTGTCCTTGTATGGACTTCGATCTAACGCTTCCAGTACGCGACCGACTTGGTGATCGCTAAAGCTAATGCACGCAAGATAGGCGTGAACGATGTTTCGCCATTGATTGTTCTCAATTGCCCATTCGGTGCGTGGCATTTGCGGCAAGATGCTAATGTCTTTCGCACTCTGCGGGACGTCATTCAGATCGTCTTCTTGATAAGGTGGTAGTGTGATTTCATGTTTGTTATAGAGGTCGAACCACTTCTGCGGCACGTACCACGGCACATGGGGGCGTAGGAAGCCGACCATTAGGAAAAACGGCTTGTCGTGTTTCTCCTCGAGTTGTGATACGGCCCAGGTCGCAGTCTGGAAGTCCGGTAGTTTGTCATCGCTATCTGGTGCAGCGGCCCAGTCCGTGCTAGTCCCATTTTGTGGCCAGTTTCTTTTCAGAGCTCCGGTGCCTGATCGGAAGCCACCTCGTCCGCCCGATGCATCCACACTGCCCTTTGGCACATGATTGTGGCAAATCTTTCCCACCGCCATCGTTTTGTAGCCGTGGTTCCCAAAGTAACTGTGCAGTAACTCGGTATCTAGTTGGCGGGCACGTTGCTGGAGTTGCTTGTCCTTCATGTGGTCGTCGTAGCCAAGTGTTGCTGGTAGTAGGCCCGACATCACGCTCGCTCGAGACGGCCCGCAAAGCGGAAATTGGCAATGCGCGTTCGAAAAGACCATGCCCCGCTCCGCTAGTCGGTCCATATGAGGTGTCTTGGCGTCGGGGTAGCGGTTGGCAAAGGTGGGGAAATCGTTCAAGTCATCAACAGAAATAAACAACACATTCGGTTGATCTGCAAACGATGACGACACTACGACGAGAGGCAACATGAAAGCGAAGACGACAAGCAAGACTTCAATAAATCTGGACACTTCTCTAATCAAATGAAGTTGAGTTCGCATAACAGCTCCAAATAGTCATCATCCAAGACAGTGGGCCAGTTCAATGTGTCGGACCGTGAGTCTAACCGAAAACTAGTTTGTCGATCATATATGTTATAGGTTGGATGTCTTGCTGCCAGATGCGGTAATAAACGACTTTCATCGGCAGAACGACCCAAGCGTTGATGATCGTGTTCTATGACTTTAAAGTCGATTAATACAACCTGCAAATCGGCGGACGCACGGTGACGATCTCCACTTCTGGAACCAAATCCTTGAGCCTATTGCATTGGATCGCTCTGGCATGAACGACTGATGGCCCATTGTCGGGATCGATGGTTGGAATCTTTAAGTCGAACTAACCCGGGGCGTCTCCAGGTCGATGACCGAACAGTGAGTCGAGTGACGTAATTTTCGTCACCTGCAATTGCTCCGGGTGCCCCGTGCCGACAAGCGTCACAGGCGTTCCGCAATGGTAGGCGACGTTGAAGCGGTGAAAGTCTTGGAAGCTCAGCTTGAGCAACACCGACGGTTTGCCTTCGACATCGATATAGAAGAACTTCGCTTCGTCCAAATTGTCTGACATCCGCAGTCGACCGCGAACTGTTATCTCGTTGCCGGTGACCTTGACAAAACTCTCGAACGGGCGTTCCTTCCATGGCGAGAAATCGGAACCGTCGAGACCAGCCAGAGAGGTACTGGATTGGGCGTACTCTTTGGTTTCAATGCCGAACTTTTCGAGCAGTGAAAGATGCAATCTTGCGAGCGGCTGATTTTCGGCGAATCGCACGTACCGTCCGGTTTTTATCAATCCTTGACCACCGGCTAGAATGAGAGGAATTCGTGTTACGGTATGATTGTCACTATGCCCCATGCCCGACCCGAACAGAACGAGCGTGTTGTCCAGTAGTGTGCCGTGCTGATTCTGGAACGACTTCAATCGCGTGAGCAAGTAGTCGAATTTTTCCATATGCCAAAGACTGATTTTTAACAAACTTTCCAAGTTGTCGCGGCTGAAATTGCGGAAGAAGTGCGACAGATAGTGATGCTGCTTCTTGATTCCCAGGAAATCAAAAATCATCCGGCTGTTGGAATTGCCGAGCATGTATGTCGCACAGCGAGTCGAATCCGTCCACAACGCGAGCGCAATTAAATCGAGCATCGACTCGACTTGCTCGTTGAGATTGGATGGTTTCTCAGGGCGTTGAAGGTCCGTCAGATCGATGTCCCGTGATTGGGACTTCATCGATTCGAGTCGGCGTTCCGTTTCTCGAACTACGGTAAGATAGTGTTCAAGCGTGGCTCGGTCTTCGGATCCAGCCTGCCGATTCAATGCGCGGGCGTCTTCTCGCACACTGTCAAGCAGGCCGATCATCGCCGTTCGCTGCTTGGGTTGACTGAGCGGATTTCGGAATAATCGATCGAAGACAAGTTGCGGATCGCTTTCCCGTGGAATCGGCGCACCTTTCTCATCGTAGGAGATATACGAACAACCGATTTGATTCGGGAACAGCCCTTCTGTTGTGAGTTCGAGCGATCGGTGTGGCGTGTCACCGCCGATTTTCGCGGCGATATGTTGGTCGACCGACGCCGTCCGAGTGTTGCGATGATGACCAGACAGGAATCGCCGAGTGGAATTGGCATGCGACGAGAAGCCAAAGTCGCCCATATTGTCCAGGATTAGCAGATCCTCTTTGTGCTTGGCGAACGGCTGCATCAACGGCGACATTCGAAAATCGTTTTCCGTACCGCCGCTGATGTTCCACGACGGCGGATGCACACCGTTAGGCTTGAACAGCGTGAGAAACCGCATGGGAGGTTTGTCGTCGCCGGCTTCTTTCGCATCGGCTTCCATCATATTCAGGAATGGCAACGGCAAGGTCGCGCCACCAACACCCCGCAGGAAAGCTCGCCGATTGAGTCTTGTCGTCATTGCTTCGATTCCTGTTGTTGTGGGGGGCGGTTTTCGATGATGGTTTCACGGAACGGTAAACTCATCGCGATTTCAAATACGAGATCGCGATAGGTGCCGTTGGACCGGTGAAGTTTTTCCGTCAGTGCATCGACCGTCGGGCGATCGAAGAGTTCGAGTTTTCGGCACAGTGCGTAGGATAGCGTACGCTCGACGATGTTCCGAATCACTCGTTGACGTTGCGATGTGACGAGGATCTGTTTCAGCCCTTGGAAATCGTCGAATTCTTCACCACTTGGGAGACGACCGGATGTATCGACATCAAGTTGGCTTTGATAGTTGGCACCAGTGTAACGTTCAAATGCGAAGCCAAGCGGATCGATTCTGTCGTGGCAAACGGCGCAGGCGGACTTGTTGCGATGCTGCTCGAATCGTTGCCGGAATGAAAGTTCTTTCCCTTGCGGGGCGGGCGGTACTTGACCCACGTCTGGCGGTGGTTCCGGTAAATGTTCGCCAAGAATTCGCTCCAAGACCCAGATGCCACGTAGAATCGGTCCCCGATTCATCGCCAAAATGCCCGGCATTGTGAGGATTCCCCCCCGATGCTCTGTTTCGACGAGCGTGATTTTTTGATTGGCCACAATCTCGCGTTCGATTCCCGATGCCTTGCGATACCGCGGCAATTGGTTGCTGTCTGCTCCATAGAAGCGACGTGTGTACGGGTTCGCGAACGTTGTTCGTGAGTCGATCAATTCGATCAACGGTCGGGCATCGACGAACAGATAGTGCATAAAGTCGCGTGGCTGAGACCGTAACGCTTCGGCTTGTGGAACCTGCACGTTGTTCTTTTCGACTTCGCCAAGCGTCAACCATTGATACGCGAAATCTGTTGCGAGCGTGATTGACTTCGGTGAGTCGATCATCCGATCGATCTGCTGTCGGATTTGCTCGGGCGTGGAAAGTTGATTGCTTGCGGCGGCTGTGAAGAGTTCGTCGTCCGGCATGTCGGCCCAGATGAAGTAGGACAACCGTTCGGCGAACTCATACGAGTCGACTTGTTGACGACCGGTCTGCTCGCGGTCGACGCCGAAGCCGCGATACAAAAATTGCGGGGACATGACGATCCGTTTGAGTACGGATTTCGTCGCCGATTCCAGGTTATCGTTGTCTGAAAATAGAGTGAACTCTCGAAACTTCGCGTCTTCGATCGGCCGGCGGAAGGCCCGATCTGCGAAGGAGCGAATTAGTCGGTCGGCTTGGTCCTTCGTGATTCCATCAGTGCTGACAGGTCCCACGACCGCTTCCAGCACATCCCGGCGTTTGGGGGAGAACAACTCTGCGATGGCGGTATCGGACAGGTACGAATATTGATCCCACAAAACCGTCGTCAATGGTGCTGCATGGGTATCGTTACAGAAACCGCTCCTTCCCGGTGGATCGGTTGGCAGCAGTTTCATCACCAGCGATTTTTCCACCACCGTTTGCTCGGCTTCGATGATGGCCACTTCTAAATCAAAACCGAATAGCGATCTCATCGTGTTACGATATTCGACCGCACACAGTCGGCGTGGTCGAAGCAGAGCCGGTTGCGGTTTGACCGATTTCACCAGCGTGTGCTCGTACCAGTCAAGAAACTTCAAGCGTTCCGCTTCAGTTGGTTGCGGATGATCTTCGGGTGGCATCTCGCGGGAATGCAGGCGTTCGGCGACAGCCTCCCATGCCCGGAAATACTTCCCGACATCGCCCTGCGACATCGCCTGCAAATCAATCTGCCCATGAGCATCCTCTCCGGTATGGCAATCGACGCAGTACTTTGAGACAAATCGTGTCGCCTCACCGTCGATGCCAGCCGCGTTCGTGACGCAAGGCGATAGTCCGACGATCAGCATCAGTAACCGCATGATACGTGCAGACTCCATAGGAATTGATTCTTCAATTAAGGTTGATCGGAAGTTAGACGCGTCCGAGGGTTCCTTTGTAACCGGCGAACGAGTCCGTTTCGATACCGAATCGCTGTAACACGGTGACGAAGAGCTGCGCGAGTGGAAGTTCTTCTACCTCGACCTTCCCACGCCAGCCAGCATCGGTGGTGATCCCGGCTCCTGCTTGATTGTCTTCGTTGCCGGTGCCGAATTTAAGGAATCGTCCATTGTTAAAACCAAGGTTCTTGCCGCCCGCCGAAATGATCGGATAGTTTCGCGATAAATGGAAACTGCTCGAAGCCGATCCATGCATGGCAAAGGTGTTGTCGAGCATGGTCCCTGAGCCGTTCGGCTCGGGTGTGTTCTTCAACTTCTCCACGAAGCGGCCGAACTCTTGGGCTTGGTACCGATTGTAAGTGCCAAGGTTCTTCCAACCATTCGGCTGTTTGACGGCATGAGTCAGACCGTGTGCCCCCCGCAAACCGACTGCTAGCGATAACAGGTCGTGCGGTCCCTCACCGTTCTCCCGGCCCAGCTGAAACGTCGCCACACGGGTGGAATCGCTGAGGAACGCCAGGTAAATCAACTCGTACATGGTTTCAAAGTAGAGTTTGGCCTCCGTCGGATCGGCGTCGAGGTTCAGATGACTGGTTTCGACCTGAGGCAGCGGAGTGTCAATCCACTGTTGTGCTTTGGCCAGCTTCAATTCCGTATCGCGAACCGCGTCGAGATATTGTTGCAACGTTTGTCGATCGTGACTGGAAAGCTTGCGGCCCAACGATCGAGTGTGATCAATCAGAAAGTCTAAAGCACTCTTACTGCGGGCAAGTTTCGCAGCCGCGTCTTGACTACTGGCGACGAACAACGTGTCGAAAATTTGCTTGGGTTTGTTCATCGCAGGAATAGGACGGCCTTCGTGATTGAAGGATTGCGTTTGTGCTCCGCGTGGCGCACCGATCCCACCGTTCGTTGACAACACCAACGACGAATGACGAGTGAACTCGCCGATATGAGCGGCAATGACTTGATCAACCGAAACCGAGTTCTTGTAAGGTCCGTGTCCGCCCGTCGCCGCGCCGGTCAAATACTGGTCGGCATTCGAATGTCCGTGGACCTGACGAACTGCAGGGTGAGACAACCCTGAATAAATTGTGATCTCATTCCGCAACGGTTCCAGAACGTCGAGTACTTTCGTCAGTTGGAAATCTCGTTCGCCACCGCGTGGAAACCAACTCCAATCTTTCCAAGCGGGATCCGATTTCAGTGGCAACCCAACGCCGTCGGGATGATAGACACTCAGGAACCGCTTCGGGGCTTCGCTTGCATGGGACTCGGCGCGAGCGAACGATTCCAGACGAGGCAACGCCAACGCGATGCCGGCTCCGTAGAGAAATCGACGACGGCTCAATGACACGGATTTGCGAGACACGATTTCACTCCGGTGTTTTGCGGAAAAGTTCATTTTGCACGATTAAGTCAATCAGAGGTCGCAGGCGATCACCCCGGCGACGAAACTGCTTCGTGATGTCTTCCAGGGCCGTGTGATCGCTGAATGACAACGGTCGACCGAGTGCGTAGGAAGTCAGTTTGTGAACGATGGCGCGGGCGAATTGATCTTGTCGGTCCATCAACAAGTATCGTTTGAGACCATCCATGCCTGCCAACTCCTGTTTGTTGAACAGTTCCGAAGTGGCATCGACGGGCTGATCCTTGATCCGTGTCCGGTACGCCCCCATTGCGTCATAGTTTTCGAAAACGATGCCCCACGGATCAATCCTTGAATGACAGGAGACACATGCGGCTTGGTTGCGGTGATTTGCGATGCGTTCTTTGAGCGTCATTTTGAGAATCTCTGGATCGGTTAGATCGACCTCAGGAACATTGGGTGGTGGTGGCGGTGGAGGATCGTGAAGCACACGTTCGAGCATCCATACGCCGCGTTTAAGTGGGTGCGAATCTTGACCGTCGGAATTCATGGCAAGCACCCCGGCCCCGGTCAAAATTCCACCGCGTTTCGACTGAGCCATCACCGGAACCTGACGAAAATGCGGACCGAACACATTGGGAATGCGATAGTGCCGAGCCAAACGCTCATTCACGACAACATAGTCCGCATGCAGAAAATCCATCGCAGACCGATCATTCTTCAGAACGTGTTCGAAGAAGGCGATCGGTTCTTCCCGCATCGCGTTTTTCAAATCGGCATCCGTAATATGCGTGGCACTGTTCAGCCCGTCCAAGCTTAGCCACTGTTGCGTGAAGTGCTCGAAAAACCGTCGGGAACGTGGATCCGCCAACATGCGATCAACCTGGGCCGTCAAAACCGTGGGCTGACTCAACGTTCCTTGCGCGGCGACCGACAGAAGTTCGTCATCGGGGATGCTTGACCAAAGGAAGAAAGAAAGTCGGCTGGCAAGTTCCCAATCGTTGATCGAATGCGTCTTCTCCGACGGCTCCGCTGAGGATGTGGATGTGAGATACAGAAACTCGGGAGCCGCCAACACGGTTGCCAAGACTTCGAGCATGGCCTCTTCGAAGTTGTCGAACTGGGGACGATACTCCTCGAAGAGCGTCATCAACCGATCCACTTCCGCCGTCGTAACGGGTCGTCGCCAGACGCGTCGCGTAAATCGAGACAGCACTTCACGACCGTACGCGGTTTCATCGGCCGCGTGATCACTTGGGAAAAAGATATCGGTATGCGATTTTGGGGGCCACTGCTCATAGAATGGGGCAATGACTTCGATCCGGTCGATCACGACGTGCAGCGGAGTCTTTCCGCCCCGTGCATTAGAAATATTGCGGATGTGCAGGAATTCATCACGCCGTGGAAACGGGCGATCTAGTTTTCGGAACGGATTTCGTTGGATGTCACTTAACGGGATGTCGAAATGAATGAATTCCGGCTGATCCGCCGACGCTGTGACGAGAATGTCTCGTTCGCTGATCACATTCGAGAAATTCGCGTTGTTACTCGTGTGGGCACTGAAACCCAATCGAAGGGCGGCGTATTCTGTATCGTTTGAGGTCGTGCGACCGGCACGAATGCGAACACGCATGATTCCGTCGTCGGGCAAGAACCGATCAAGATTGATTTTCAGTTCCTTCGAACGAGGCAACACGAGCACTACTGGGGAAACGTCAGACGATTCGTCGGCAACCGCATCAGTTCTCGGCAGCGTCTTGGTATCCGAAAAGTGAATGCTTTTGCCCGTTGCTCGATTGAAGAGATGTTGCCGATTTCGATTGCTGCGAGAGTTGGCATCGTTTTGGTGGAAGACTTTGGTCTTCGGCTCCGACAGTGCCCGTTCCATCTCCTCTTGCATCGAAATGACGTAAGTCACTGGTTGCGGACGCTCACCGATAACTGTGGCCCGCTGCAGCGCTTTCAGCCCGATTTCGCGATAGGTTTCAAACTGCATCGCCGACATCTGCAGCATGTTCGAGCTGTTCTTGAAGCCATCCTCCGATGCAGTTTCCGGCGGCAGACGCGCGGCCATCGAAAACGGCAGACCCAACAGATCCTGCAGGGCGTAATCGTATTCGTATTTCGTCATCCGACGGAACGACGAATGCCGCGACGTGTTGCGTCGCACTTGGGCGGCCTTGTCAATTTCATTGCTGAGCCAATCGACAAAGCGGCCGCGGTCGGTATCGGCCAAGGCATAATCGGGCTCGTAATCCGGTGGCATCTCCGAGTTACTGAGCACGTTATAGATTTCCCGCCACCGCTCGACATCGTCGCCGGTCAACAAGTCAGGATTCAATTTGTCCACCCGCAAGCGTCCCTCAGATTGCTTCGGTCCATGACACGCCAAGCAATGCTTCTGCAGAACTGGGGCGATGAACTTTTGATAGTCCGATAGATTGGCCTCGAGGGATTCCTTCGGATCAGTCGGTCGCGTCGATTGCTCGGTCAGGAACCGAGATTGTTTCCGTCCGACTTCCCGAAGTTGATCGAGACTCAAGGAATGTGGGTCAATGTCCGCAGCGAGAGCCGGGTGGAGATATGCAACTCCAATGACGAGCGTGATTCGGAACCAATTGCTCAAGATGAGACTTCTTTCCAGGCGAGTAATATCCCGGCAGGCGGTGAGGGTGGGAGTTGCCGAGCGTGGTCGACCATGTCATAGATTGAGTGATTCTTCGCCGATTGTCAATGTTTTCAGGCGACGAAGAAGGTCCCCTTGCGTCGCCCACGCGAGTAACTGCAGCTCTCCTGACGGCACGTCATGGCCGTCGTGAATCACGTGTGGGCCGCGTTCGTCTTTCCCAGAAATGCGTTCTGGAAAGTGCCATATGAAGCGTTTTTTCGATCCGATAAAGCATTAAGAACGCTGGCCAAGCAATCGACCCGATCAGCACAACGGCGCTATCCCAACGGTCCCACTGATGATGTTGCACCGACGATTTTTACCTCGGCATTCAACGAATGAAAGAACTCGAACCGCCATGTTGCCGATTGCATCATTCAGCATCGGCGGACGTTCGCAATGCGTTCAGAAGTGGTTTGCCGTCGGCGTCTGGGTACTTGAGTCCCAGCAGAGTGGCGATCGTCGGAGCAATCGCAGTGTTGTGGACGTCTTGCAGTTGAGTTCCTGGACGGATTCCAGCACCGGAAAGGATGCACATTGCCTTCATCTTCGGTAGCTTTGCCAAAAAACCATGCGAGCCGTATGACGTTCGCGCTTCTTCGAACGTCGTCACAAGGGTTTCTCCTGTCACGGTGCCGGATACTGCATATCCATCTTTAGCGACAAGAACTGCATCAGGGACTTGTCTGTAGTCGCGTGGATGGGGGAAGCCGACTTCGTCGAATCGATCTGGAAGGAGGACGTCCGCAACGCCTTCTTGGCCGGTCAACAACTTTTTGAATTCGGCAGCTTGCTCTGAAGCTTTGAGCGGATTCGTACAGTAGACGAGGCCGATGCCACCTTCCGGAACCACATGGACTTGAGCCTGCGTCAGCTGGCCGTTTTCGACTGTCAGCAATCCTGCCTCTCGCAATAGAACATTCGGTCGAATCGCCTTGGGGGTGACAGTGAAACCGTGATCGGCAACGAGAATGATCGTACTGTGCTCACGGATTCCGGCGTCATCGATCGCGTCGATAATTCGCGAGACGCACATGTCGGCATATGCATTGGCTGTGTAACCCGCTTGTGACTGCGCTCCCCGCTTATGATGTGTTGCATCATTGTTTAAGAGATGGATGAGCATCAGATGTGGTTTGCGTTCTCGAATCAGGTGACAAGCGGCTTCTGTCCAAACGTAATCCAATCCGACAATACTAGAGTTGCGAAACGACGCGTGAGTCTCGTCCCGCAAGAGTTTCTTTTTGACGAGTTCTTGTCGCAATCGCGGCGTCGTGTAATCGAGAGCATTGGGAACATCAGGAAATTGGTCATCAAACGATTTGGAATTCCGTGTGCATGGCCAGTTCACTTCAGCGGTTCTAAGACCCGCAGCATGAGCCACATCGGCCACTGTAGGAACCCTCACGAGATCGCTGTGGTCGCGATGGGAATCGATCTTCACAGGAACACCAATTCCGCCACGCACCAAAACTCCATTGGCAAGAACGCCGTGTCGACCTGGCTTCATGCCTGTTACGAGAGTTGTGTGGTTCGGCCACGTTACACTTGGGTCTGAGACGGTCATCCCGCCTTCAACGACGCAACCTTCACGCGCAAGTCGACGAATCGTCGGTAGAGGAACCTTGGGATCGTCAACAAGGTAGCTCGCAAATCCATCGATGCTAATGACGATCACGTGTCGTTGCGCATCGTTCGACTGAGCCACAGCGATCGCAGTTGGGCAAATCCAGAAGATGATTGCAAGGAACTTGAAGCAACAAGCACTGATACGCATGCCAGTGATTTTCTATAGACAATGGCAGAATTGATTCTGCCGGGGGATGATGGCTGTGGTCAATTTGCGGGTGAGTCTGATGAACTTTCGATGAAGAGGATCTCATCGTTCGTCGGATGTGGCATCGCATCGAAAGTCTTGCAGCCATGCTAGGTTTTCAAGCACTATGTTGTAAAGGATGACGACACGATAACCTCAATGTGGATTCGAGCTATTATTGACCTGGTTGCTCGTTGATTAGCATGTTGGCTTCGCGATGCGCGACCCAAACGATGATATAATCTGGACCGATACCTTCGAGGGGATCTTCTTTTTCTTTGGGAAATGGCTTCATCTTCTCTTCGGCGGTCGCAAACAGTTCTTGGGCTGCTTCCTTATCTCCCTTCTGAAATAACGCCATCGCTCGGAAGAAGCTAGCGGCTCCACCAATCTTGCCGGTGACGTACTTCGTTTCCGCGAGAACTTTTTCGGCTTCGGCGAATTTGCCATTGCGATACAGAGCCATTCCAAGCGTTAGGCGGCCCCAAGGACGAAACTCTTGATTGTCTTGATCCTGGTCCACTGCTCTACGGACGAGTTGCTCAGCCTGCTGATAAGAGATCAGTTCTGTATTCGGTATGAGACAGGCGATTTTGGCAGCCCGTTCCAGTGCGGGAGGATATTCAAAGTTGGCAGCCGAATCGAGAAGCTGCCGACTGAGGCGAACGTGCGTGTCTCGCTGTTGTTCCCAGGCCAGAACGGCCGCGAGTTCAAGAGCTGAATAACTAACATAGTCGAGGTTACGGACGTTTTCTTGATCGTCTAAGGCGAGCCGCTTCATCGAATTGCTAGTGTGTTCTTCCCTCAGACTCAGTGTTCGTTCTCGAAGACCGGCAGTCTCGCAGCAACTGATTAATTGTTTGATAATCATTCTCGTGTGAGCGTGCTGCGAGCCGAGTACTCTCCTGCTGGTGACTAGCAATTCTTCTAGGAGTTTGCGGGCCTCATCGTTCCGTTCGTCCCGACGATAGGAAGTTGCAAGGGCTAACTTGGCTTTAATGGTGTGGGGGTGCTCGTCGCCGAATGCCTCTTGGCAAACCGCTACTTGTTCTTCGTGGAGTTCGAGTGCCTTGGCTCGTTGTCGGTAGTAACAGGATGCCAGATTGCTCCGGATTCGCAGGGTTATCGGATCGGCCGGGCCGAGGGTGTTGCTACAAATCGGAAGTAGCTCTTCACGCCACGCGGTCGCCTTCCGGTGTTGTCCCAGCTCCCTGTGTGCACTGATGAGGGCATCTCGGGCGCTGAACGTTTCGGGATGTTCTTCACCAAACGTATCGGTGTAATATTTCACCGCTTGTTCTCTCAGCTTCAGAGTCTCTTCGCGTCGACCATTCAATGTATGCAGAAATGCGAGATGGCTCATGGCCTTGAGCGTGCAGGGATGTTGCGGGCCCAACACTTCACGACTGACGGCATAGCTCTCTTCATTGATTTTTAGCGACTCTACCCTCTGATTGTTGTGGTTGTAGTAGAGGGCTAGGTCGTTCATTGCGGAGAGTGTGCGAACATCTTCGATGCCAAAGTTGCGTAAGTAGTAGTCTCTTGCTTTTTCCACTAGTGGAATGGCTTTTCGTTGAAGCCCCAACGCATGGTAGGTCTGCCCTAACGTTGTCTGAAGCCGTGCTCGCTGCTCCGGCAAGTCTGCCAATTCGGTATCCAGTTTTGCAATGGCATTGTCGAGCAGTTCGACAACCTTGATATCCCGCCCGTCTCTTTCCGGGTTGGGGCTTTGAAAAACACTTGTTAGAAACTCAGAGATTCGTTCGGCCTCCTGACGTGCCCGTTCTTTGGCGTCCCGTTCGGTTTTAACGTCTTTGAGCGTTTCGGCAATACGCTGCTCGGCCGCTCTGGCACGCTTGGCCTCGTCGTTCGCTTGCTTGGAACTCGCTTGCGCCGCACGCTTGGCTTTTCTTTCTGCCTCGCGTGCATCGATGGCTGTTCGCTGTTCAGACAATGCCCAAATCATGCCACTAGTTGTCCCGACAACCCCCAACAGCAACGCAATCGTCGTCGCCGCTGCCGCAATGACCCCAGCGCGGTTTCGGCGTATAAACTTCTTCACTCGGTAACTGGTCGATGGCGGACCAGCACTGACTGGTTCATCCGCGAGATGGCGACAAATGTCCTCAGCCAGACCGTTGGCGGTGCTGTAACGGCGGGTGCGTTCCTTCTCCAACGCCTTCATGACGACCCAGTCCAGATCGCCGACAATGCTGCGAGTCAAATGCTTCGGGTCGATGTTCCTCTGCGCTGCGACGCTCGGTAGGCTCTCACTGCCACTGAGTCGTGTACTTGGTTTGGGAGGCTCGACCTCCTTGATGAGCCGCAAAATCTCGACGTATGCCGCCTCCTTCATCTGCGCACTTTCCAATGGAGTGGTGCCAGTGAGAAGTTCGTATAGAATGACACCCAGTGCGTAGACGTCGGCCCGCGTATCGATGTCGAGGTTGTTCTGCTCGGCCTGTTCGGGGCTCATGTAGAGCGGGGTCCCAACCATCATTCCGTGTGCAGTGAAAACGGATTGATCGGTGAGCGACCGGTGCATCGCTTTGGCCAATCCAAAGTCGATCACCTTAGGGACCGGCTTACCGTCGAACAGACATACCAGAATATTCGACGGCTTCAAATCGCGGTGGATGATGCCTTTCTGATGGGCATGCTGCACCGCATGGCAAATCGGCAGGAATAGTTCCAATCGTTCTTTGACCGACAATTTCGCCTGGTCACAGTACTCCGTCAACGGCACACCCTTGACGTATTCCATGGCGAAGAACGGTCTACCCTGCTCTGTCATGCCGCCGTCAAGGACACGGGCGATGTTGGGATGATCCATCATCGCCAAGGCTTGCCGTTCCGCCTCAAAGCGAGCTAGCACTTGGCGGGAATCCATACCGGCTTTAATGAGCTTGATGGCCACTTTACGTTTGATAGGCTGCGACTGACTGGCGACCCAGACAGAACCCATTCCCCCTTCGCCAATCTGCTCCAGCAATCTGTAAGGACCGATGCTGATTCCCGGTTGCAAATTCGTGCAAATCGTTGTCTCTGCAAACTTGCCGAGATTGGGGCCGTTTCCGGCTCGTACATTTTCTTCATTCGGAGGCGAAGGCGACAGAAAGTTCCCGGCTTCGTTGTGGGCATTCAATAGGATTAGGACCCGCTGTCGTAACTCTGCGTTACCATGGCACGCGTCGTCCAGAAACGGGGCAATATGTTCCGGTTCCTGGTCAAGGACCTGTAGAAACAGCTCCCGGGCTTGGGCATCAATATCAGCCATCGTTGGTAGTTCCTCAAGTTTTTTGGGTCTCCGTCATCAATGCCCCGTCGACAACCAAGTTGCACCGCAAAAATCCGGAGATTCTTCCAAAAAATCCCTTTTGACCGTTATTTAGGACTCCCGGAGGCGGTCGAATAGCCATGCGCGGGCGAATGCCCACAGTCGATCTCCCTGCCTGCGGGTGAGGCCGAGGCTGGCTGAGGCGTCCTTGAGACTTAGACCTGCAAAGAATCTCAGCTTGATTAGCTGGGCCGCAGTCGGGTCTTGCAGGGACAACGCTTCGATGGCCTCGTCCAAGTCAATCAGCACATCTGGGGGAGTTTCCAGGGCCAATGAGATTGTCGAAAGGTCAACGCGGCGACGATCGCCACCTCGTTTTAGCCGTTTCTTGTCACGCGCACGGTTCAGAAGAACTCGACGCATCGCTTCTGCGGCAGCACCGAAGAAGTGTGCTCTGTTCTCCCATGACTGGTCGTCGTCATCTCCGACCAATCGCAGATACGCCTCGTGCACCAATGCCGTCGCCGTGAGCGTCTGACCGGGCCGTTCGTGGTTCAAACGAGCCGCCGCAAGTTGACGAAGCTCTTCATAAACGAGGGGAAGAAGCTGTTTCGCCGCCTCGGGATCGTCGTCGACCAATGCCAGGATTCTCGTAACCTCACTCATATCGGCAGTATACTATTGAGTGACGAACGCTCCCACTGATCGCAGCTCAAAAACCGACCGCAGGTTGGTTACGCAAACTCTGAGGGCCGTTCATCAACCGTCTTGAGTCAATCGTGACCGCGGTCAATGAAGTCGTGGGCTGAAAGGCTACAATCCACTACTTAGAAGACGATAGACGTTGAACTTCCTTGAACGACAATGCGCGGTCGTAGATACGCACGTCTTTCATGCGACCGTTGAAGCAGTCGTGCTGACCAAACCCGATCTTCAGCGGTGTCCCTGGCGTTAGGTTGTAAGCGGATTGATCAAAGTTCTTGCTCTCAGCGACTTTGACGCCGTCAACAAACAACTGGAGTTGGCTATCCGTTCGGACGGCAGCGAGATGTCGCCAGCCTGGCTTGAGTTGTTTGTCGTAGGTCACAGCCTTCCCGGCCTCCAATGAGTACACATGCCCCGACGGAAGCACGCCGCAATAAAGTCGGCCGTTGTACACCGCCATCGACCATGCGCGTCGGTAGCGGACGTCTGGCGTTTCATCGAGTCTTCCGGTGTCGGTCCAATTTCCCGGTCCGTCGTAGCGATAGACATTCGCCAACGGCAGTGTCCCTGCGTAGAACTTGCCGTTGTACAGAGAAACCGCCATGACTTCTTTTTCTTCCCCAAGTCGTCCGGTATTCACCCACTTCTTGGCACCTTCGTGCCGATACACGGAACCGGTTGGCCAAGTGCCAACATGCAACTTCCCTTCATAGACCATCATCGAGTAGACCTGGCTCGTTTCGGGGACCGGTCCCAGGGCTTCCCAGTCCTGACCGCCCTGGTATCGAAAGAATTGGCCTTGGTCGTAGCTCAAACCGTAGAGTCCACCGTTGTGGACCCCCAAATGAGTAATCCGCAAATCAGGACATCCACAGTCTTGCCAATTTCCGATCCCGTCGAATCGATACATACCACGAGTCCGCGGAGTATCACGCCACGCCCCGGTCGTGCCCGTGCCTGCGTAGAGTTTGCCCTTGAAGACCGCTAATCCGCTGATGCTACGCACGTCGGCGACTTTACCGCAGTTCGTCCACTTCGTTCCGCCTTCGTAACGGTAGACGGTTCCTCCGTGATTCGTGTTCGGTGAAAGCGGCAGTGATGAACCGCCTCCACTGTAGAGTTCCGATCCGACGTACAATTGCCCGTTGTAAACCGCCATGGCTTTGATGCAATTCGCAGGATCAGGAGCGCCGCAATCGATCCATTCTTGATCACCGGCATAGCGATAAACGTGGCCTTGTTCGCCCTTACCCGGCTCCCAAGTCGAGCAATACAGGTCGCCGTCGAAGACAACCAGCGAATTGATCAATAGGTTGTTACCCGGACGACCACAGTCGACCCAATCGGTACCACCTTGGGCGGCGTCAATGCCAAAGAACACGTTCCGCCAATTTGACTGAGCAGACGTGACGCCCGCATAATTCATGACGCTGAAGTTCAATCCTCGTCGCGTTTGTGGATTGTACCAACTCATTACGTCGCCGATCACATCATCAAGTTCCTGTTCCGTATGAATCCAAGTCGAAATCGTGAATGGCTTGTCGCCTAGCTTTGGTACACGGTCGGCAGGAACTTCCAGCCAGGAATCGACCCCATTGAACAGGCCGCCTTCAGTTTCGTCGAACGAAACGCCATGATTGACCGCATGCCGTCCACCGCCGGATGTGTCCTTCGCATCCTGGATTAACTTCCAATGAGCGACCGGCCCATCCGCACCAACAAGATGTGAAACGGGCGTGAGGACTGCCAGAAACAGTAACGCGATTTGCAGAGAATTCATGGGGATATGCTTTTAAGGAACGACTGGCAAGGATGAATCGTGATTCACAACAAACTGTCGGATTACGACAGTTTACAGATAAGCCATGACCGATGCGAGCGTGTCCACACGGTGGCCTCAAGTCCGTACGTGACGAGGTGTAGTCACATCGGGGCAGAAGTGTGAAAGTGGCGAGGGATCATATCCCCGTCGAAGGAACAGAATTGGAACAATGCTGATGTCGGATACCATTTACCTTAATCATGCTGGGACCAGCTGGCCGAAGCCAACACCTGTTTTGGAGGCCGCAGAACGAGCTTCTCATCGGGATCCGTTGGAATGGGCTGAGGTGTTTCAACTTTCTCACGAGAAGATCGCAAGCTATTTTCATGTCGAACCATCTCGATTGCTCGTGACTCCGAGTTGCACGGCAGCACTCTCTGTGGCTGTGAGGGATCATGACTGGAAAAGTGGCGATCGTGTGTTGACGAGCCAGTATGAACATCATGCGTTACATCGTGGACTGGCGAAACTCGGGGAGATGGGAGTTGAGGTCGTTCAGGTTCCGGCCAGTGAGACCGAGTTGGTTGATCTCAAAATACTCGAAACCCAACTGCAATCAGGGCAGGTCCGATTGGTCGCGATGACAGCCGCGTGTAATGTGACCGGACAATTGCTTCCGATGGATGAGATCATCGAATTGGCCCACCAATATGGAGCGTTGGTTTTGTTGGACGGAGCACAAGTCGCCGGATGGTTCGACTTGGACCTGTTGGCCATGAAAGTCGATTTGTTTACGTTCGCGGGACACAAGGGCCCTCAAGCACCATGGGGCATTGGCGGTTTGTATGTTTCGGCGAATGTTGAAATGAACTCCCCATTAGCCGCTTGCGATCTCCAAGAAACTCAGCAGCGGGCGGCTTGTGCACCCATGCCAGGTTATTGCGATACAGGATCGGTCAATCTTTCTGCACTCGCAGGAATGGGAGCCGCCGTCGATTGGTTGAGAGAACCGAAGCAAGCCGATCGATTGGACAGAGCACGACGGCTTACGCAAGACTTCACAGACAATCTCAGAGAAATCTCCAACGTGAAAATCCACGGTGACGTCCCGATGGAAATGAAGGTCTCGACAGTGGCGATAACTTCGGACATTTTGTCGCCGGCGACGATTGCAACAAAGTTAAAAGAAATGGGAATCGTCGCATCGGCGGGGTTTCAATGTGCACCGCAGGCACATCTAAATCTTGGAACTGCTTCGAATGGTGTCGTCCGGTTTAGTTTCGGACCGCAAACTCAAGAGTGGGAGATGAAGAAAACGGTTGATAGTCTGAAAACGATTCTTGATCAGAACCGCTGATCGGTCAATCAACCAACCTGTTATGAATGCATAACCTGACCACCATCGACATTGATGGTTTGCCCAGTGATATTCTTGGCCAACGGCGAAGCAAGAAACACCGCCATTGCCGCGACGTCTTCCGGATCCTGCCAACGATTCAAAGGTGCGATATTCCTAATCTTTTCGGCAGCCCAATCATCATAGGATTTCTTTGCGGAATCCGGTTGACTTGCATTCCACGTCGCCCAAACGGATCGATTCAATGGCGTTTTGACCATTCCCGGACAAATGGTATTTACGCGAACATCATAGGGAGCGAGATCCTTAGCGGCACACTGTGCAAAGTTGATCACGGCGGCTTTCGCCGCGCTGTAAGGAGGATCTGTTTGGGACCCGATTTGTCCCGCGACAGACGACAGAATCAAGATCGTCCCCCGCTTTGCTGCTATCATCGTTGGAACCATGGCTTGGACGGCATTGACCGTTCCCATCAGATTGACTTGAAGAACGTTCTCCCAATCAGCAGGTTCGAGATTCCAAAAAGGGAATCCATATTTGCCGGACCCTGCCCCAGCCGCACAGATCAAGTGATCACATCTCGCAAAAGTCTGATTCGTAAATTCAGCGACGGTCTGCATGGCGGAAAAATCCGTCACGTCGGTGGTCATTGGGGCGATTTGACAATCATATTTCGAGCGAATCTCCGCAGCGGTATCTTCCACCTTTGGATCTCGGTCCACTAACACCACGGATGATCCATTAGCCGCAAACAACTCCGCGATCGACTTCCCAATCCCACTCGCGCCACCAGTGATGACCGCAGTATCATTGGAAAGATTCAGATTCATCGCCAATGCTAGTACCTCTAGTGTCGTGATGAATTGATTCAGGCAACGGTGCCTTTCACAAGTGATCCAGATTCGATGATACGAGAATCCTCAAAAGAAAAATCACTTGCTCTGAAAACTAGCTGCGTGGAATTTCATGAGGTCTAAGCCTCGCTTTTCATAGATCTTGTACGCACTGTGTGGCACATCGGGCACAATGATTTTCTCGAACGGAATCTTCAAAGACTGCAAGAACTTCATGTATTCCAAGTTGTTCTCATAGTTAAACCCTTTGGTCCCTACATGAATCAAAATACGGAGAGGCGGTTGTGGTGACTGAGCATATTTACGAGCGAGATCCCAGGTGTTGTCGCCGGGGGAAAATACGAGATTGGCTCGTTCGCGGCCGTTCTCCTCGGAAATGCGTTTTTCAGTGGCGTATCCGGCTCCGCCAGGAGCGGCCGAACAAAACAAGTCGGGATGCTTGAACATAATCCGCGTGGTGCCACGTCCGCCTTGAGAGAAGCCTTCAATGCCACGCCCGTTTCGCTGAGCAATCGTGCGGTACGTCGCATCAATGTGAGGAATCAGTTCCTTGACGAAGACATCCTCGCCCATTGCGTTCTCCCGATCGACCATGTTGTAATGGCTGACAGGACCACCATTGACGAACACGTAAATCATCGGCGAGACCGCACCCGATTGCATGTGCTTCTGCAAAAATGTTGCCAGCCTGACACTTTTGATTTCGCTCCCCGGGCGTCCACCGTGCAGATAGTAGACAACCGGGTAACGCTGTTCTGGCTTCTCTTTATAGCCCGGCGGAAGAAAGATACAGTACCCGACATCGAATCCCATCGAGGGGCTGCGAAACGTAGCGTGTGTGACCCCCGGTAGTTCCTGCTTCAACGGATTAACCCATCGAAACGGCTGGGATGCCTTTGGTTTCGATTTCTGCTTGCGTTTTGCTTGAGTCGCTTGCCAAGCCCACGCTGAATTTGTCAGGAAGAGCAAAACAAACGAAGCGAAAATCAGTCGAAATGACGGAGCAATTCGACGGGTCTTGGCCAGCATTCTAATCCCCTTGGTTCTTAGCAAATGTAGGATCGATCCTAACGCAAACGACTCGATGAAACCAAGCCAACGGCTGACCAACTCGACTGCGACTATTTGACGATAAGGACCTCGTCGTGTCCGCAAGGAACTCACAAACGGCTCAGAACCAGGCCGCTCCCCCAATGGCACAGGTTTTTGTGGCTGCGTTTGAGCCCTTAAAGCCGACTCTGTCTTCGACGGAAGGTCGGCTAATCTTTCGAGAAAAACTCTAGACGTGCGAAAGGTGTCTTAGTCAGCTGCGATGCGAAGACCAAACGAGGGCTCTGCGTGAGTAGAGTTGGCCCACATTGCAAAGGGAATCACGCCGTACAAACTGCACGATACTTGAAAACTTCCACCGCGTAATGGGTACATCATGCCATTCGGTTCGGCGAGCCATTCAAACACGTTGCCGATGGCATGGTACAGGCCGAAGGGGCTTTTTCCGTCGGGAAGAGAATCGACCGGCAGCGTCTTGCCGCGACCAGATTCAGCGCCGTTACATATGGTGGCACGGAAGTCGTTGCCCCATGGATACAATCGATCGTCATGAATGCCCCGAGCGGCTTTCTCCCACTCAAGAACGGTTGGCAGACGAAAACCAACCCATCGGCAGAATGCGTCGGCGTCGTTCCAAGTGATACCCGCAACCGGGCGACGCAGCCATTCGGCATCACGAGTTCCCCAATTTGCCGGCGGGGGGCGACCGGTGTCTTCGAGGAACATCTGGTATTGCTCGTGAGTCACACATGTTCGGGCGATACGATACTCATGCACATGGGGCGTTTGCAGTCCCGTACCCACTAACTGAGCCTGACTGACTGCGTTCAATCCAAGCTGGGCGGCCAACGGTTGTATGGATTGGGCGGAAACGCCTTGTGTAAAACGACCGGCGGGAATCCGAATCAGTTCCTGCGACAAAAGTTCTCGGCAGCGTGCTTGTGGGGTTTGTTGTTGCGAGCGAACAGGCGATGAGCTCGGGTTTGCTTCGCGAATCGAGGTTGGAGGCGTTGGGATTGGTGTCGCTGACTCGGATGACGGGTTCGGAGCCGGACGTTGTCGGCCAGCGACGACTCGGAAGCCGAATTCCGGATGTCGCAATGAAGGTTGCGATTTCATGGGTGTCGATGTAGCGCCGTACACGCGACACGTAGACGCGAACGATCCGCCCCGCAACGTGGCCGGTTGGTCGGATTCATCCGCAATCCACTCCCAGACATTGCCGCACGCCTGCAACAAACCGTATGGGCTGGCACCATCGAGAAACTGATCCACTTCGGTGACCCCTTCGGCTTGGTTTTCGGCGCATTGACAGCGTGACGCATCAAAAACATTCCCCCATGGGTATGTTCGACCGTCTGTCCCGCGAGCGGCCTTTTCCCATTCGAAACGCGTTGGCAGACGATGACCAGCCCATTCGCAGAATGCCTCTGCGTCGAGTCGGCTGATCTGAGTGACAGGCTTATTGCGATCGGCTGCATGCGGCTGTGTCCCAGGCCAGTGAGAAGGGGGCGGTGCATTAGTGGCGTTGACAAATTCAGCGTATTGGGCATTCGTGATCGGACTTCTTGAAATGCGAAATGCATCCGTTCGGACGGTAATGGGCGGCTGCGATGTCAGCCAAGTCACCGCTTTCTCGATATTCGAGATGGCTAAAGCGGCCACCATTTGACGCGCGGATTCGACCGTGCACCCCGCTTGAAAAGTTCCTGCCGGCACGAACACGAAGTCGATATCGATGGGATGAGTTGTCTCCCGGCTAACGGGATCACTTGACGCCGACTTGCCAAACTCCGGAGCGGATGATTGAGGTTTCGATTGCCATTCAACATCGACTTGCGCTGTCTCAGTCGATTTGACACTTGGCCGCGTGTCGCCGCACATCAGACCAGAATCGATGAACTTAATCAGAGCTGCTGGGTCCTCGAACCGATCGTCGGCATTGATCGCAATCATTTGATGGACAAGTTCGTGAACCCAACCGGATAGGTTCGGGCAGAATTCCTCAAGGTTTTGCGGACGCCCCTCGTGATGACGAGCGATGATCGCGTAGATGTGCGAGTCGTTTGGACCTTTAAACGCATGACGTCCGCTCAACAGGTAGAACAACGTCGCCCCTAAAGCATAGATATCCGTGCGAATATCCACGTCGTGGGTACTCTTGAGTTGTTCCGGCGACATAAACGCGGGGGTGCCCATGACGGCATCGGTGACAGTGATCGTTTCGTCGAAAATACGGGCCAAACCCAAGTCAAGTATTTTGACACAGTTGTCTTCGGTGAGCTTGATGTTTTCGGGTTTGATGTCGCGATGAACGAGCCCTTTCTGGTGAATGTAATCTAAACCTTCTGCGGCCTGACGAATCACGCCGATCGCATCGGCTTCATTCATCGGACCGTGATCGCGTATGTGCTTCTGCAAATCAGACCCGGTGATAAACGGCATCACCATGAACACGGTCTTGCCATGCACTCCGGCATCGTGCGTCGGCACAAGGTTCGGATGCTCCAAAGCCGCTCCGACCAAAGCTTCACGAACAAACCGATCCTTCGCCCCCGGACGTGCAACGATATGAGGCAGCATCTTTTTCAGGGCAACCTGTTTCCTCAGAAACGTGTGCTCCGCCCGATAAACGACTCCCATTCCTCCCCGGCCAAGTTCTTCGAGGAGTTTGTATTCCGCGACGAAAAAGTAACGTCGGCTCTTGCCCTTCTGAATCATCTTGCATTGCCACTTGGTCAATAGACCCTCAGCGATCAACGCATCAGCCAACGCCCGGCTTGAGCCGCGTTTGTCATCGGGAAGGGTTTCGAGAATTCGTTCAAGGTCTGTTGACGTGACAAGATTGCTGGCCACAACTGCGTCCTTGAAACGCTTTCGCCGTTCTTGTTGACTCATGGGAGACTCGCGAGCGCAATGAATCTGCTAAACTCCTTCAATTGTAACCATTCCACGACGGAACATGGGAGCAACATGACGTACAGACGCTCATTTCGTTTGAAGTGTTGTTTTGCCATCAGAGCTTCTCAATACCGTCAAGAGTGGTTTGCAGAGCGACTGTTTCCACTGGACGAAGTGTGTGACGCCGAGGACTAACAGCATGTAAATGCCCACTCCGCCCGCCATCCCGGCGATGGTGCGTTCCGCGTGCCATGTTGCCGGTAGAAAGATCAGGCCCCCGATCCAACTCAAGAGAATCCAAATCAAACCGAATAAGCCAACGCGGATTGTCCACCACCTTGGTCGATCGCACGCCGCGGCTGCAATTCCGGCGGCTAGCGGCAGGCCGATCCATATTCCCAGGCACCTCGCACATACGGGCATCGGTTCGCCCCAACTCATCCAGCAACGGTCTGTGATGCGGTGACAGAGTTGGTAGTAAAGTTCGTCCAGTTCGCACCCGATGCTAGTGCCCTTCCAGAATGGCCACAGTAGTAACAGCAAGACGTGAAGTCCTCCAAGTACCGCGATGGTCGTGTGGCAAACGGTTGTTTTGATGGTTCGAGGATGCATGACGAGAGAACGGCTAATAATCAAAACTGCGACCACATTTCCGACAGACATATCGATTGGCTTTACTCAATGGCTTGATCCAAGCGACACCGGCAGCGCAATGAATGCACGAAATCCCCGGCGGAAGTAAATGGGAGAAACGTCCCGCTGGCGTGACTCGCTCGGCTTCCGCAAAACTGCTACCAAGAAGATCGTGGTTCGATTTCGTTTTAACCTTCTTCGGTTTTGCTTTGACGGGACCTGCGTTTGCTTCGAGGATCGTTGCTGTCTCGGCGGGCGAGGTCCTCTGTGAGACAACAAGCCAGTTCAACTTTTGTGATTGGTCGAGACCATTGAATCGAAACGAAACTGAGTCTTTCAAAGTCACTTCCAGAACTCCAGATTGACACTGAGGACACACCAGCAGTTTCGATTCTCCGGCTTCCCCGCTCGGAGAACAGAACACACCAAACGCAGCTTGTTGATCGCCGCTTCGTATGGCACGGGTGAGCAACTTCAGTGCCCCATATCGCAGGTTGCGGAGCGGTCTCGGCTCCATATACTCCTGGCATTTTTCACAGAACATGGCTTCATTAATCAGCTGCCGAATATGTGTGTACGCAGCCGAGACTAAGAAATAGAAAAAAACGAGTTGGAAGAACCAATGCAGTCGCAGTAGACCGCGAGCCCAATCGAATCCGGCCGGCAAAAAATAGATATACGCGAACGCACATGCACTGCTCCCAACTGCAAATTTGGCGGCAAGGCTGCGATTTCGGCACGAAGCCATTCGACCAAAATGATGAATGAATTCAGCGCAGGTCACGCCGGCGGCCACCGACACTGCAGTCCCCCCGACCAAAGCAAAAAGGAATGCCACGATTCGACAACAGGCCGGTACCGAACTATGCATAGATGTCCGCCCCTCAACAAGCATGAGCGGCGCCCAGATCGTAATCCATGCTCCAATTGCCAGCATGACGGCTGCTGCTAGGGAACCCCAGATCGCACCGATCGTTAGCGACGAGATTCCGCCTTCTTCCATCGCGCCGTCTGGCTGATAGACCGACGCCACTTGCGGCATCTCTTGTTGGAACTGTTTGATAACGGCCTTGGCCAGCAGGTCGCCGGAATTGTCTTCAACCTTTCCATGACGTTGATTCGTATTGATCTTGTATCGCAGGGCCAACCTATTGGCCGAATCACGCATCTCATTGCGACTCCACAATGGTTTGATGCTTGAGACTGGCTTAGACGCCTTTGTGGTCACACGGTTTTGCGGCGGATAGTTTGGCGGTCTGCTGACTGATCGTGCAGGCAAGAGTGGCGCGTTTGGCGTCGTCCGCATTTTGCTTCGCGGACTGAGACGCCGGAGGCGGTTGTCGTAACGCTCTTTCGCTTTCACGTCGGCAAGCGTCGTTGCAGCGGCAATAACCTTCATCTGCAAGGCTTGAAGCATCGGCCGATCTTCGTCGGAAGCATTCCGCACCAGCGGTGCAATGCGTGTCAGTTCACGGAGGATCTGGCTACTGATTTTTGCGGTACTTGACTCAAATGGCTTGAGGGAAAGCAACTCGTAATGTGTCGGATCCGTAAGGCCCGGTGGCAACCCCAATCGTGTGTAGTCTAGCGTTTGATCAGACGTCGAAAGTGGCAGCGACTCCGGCGTGGCAGGCTGACTTGGCGGAACCGGTTGGGGAACAGGTGCTGTAGGCGGCTTAGGACTTGGCGACTCGGTATCGCTCCTCGCCAACCCGTACGTGTTCTGGTCAGCGGAAACCTCCTCAGGCTCTGATGGCTTCGCCGATTCCGTTGGCTTTGACGGTTCGTCCGCCAACGGCTTGAGTGGAACTATTTCGTCTTGTGGTTCGGGCTTGGCTTTTGGCAACGGTTGGGGTTTTGGAGACGCTTCCGGAAGGTTTAACTCATTGCGTAGACAATAGTCGTACAGTTGTTTTAACTTCGGATCGAGCAGCACGTCCCTTGCTTCACCGATTTCGATCATTAGCTGTTCGGCTTGCGCATACGACTTTCCCGACTGCCAGGCCAGCAGCTTGTAGTTTTGATCGGCCGCCGCGCCACGCACCTTTTGGAGATCATCCTCAAACAACGTCAACCCGAGGAGTTCATAGTGGTTCGGAGGTTGTTGTTCGGCGGTGATACCGAGCATTTTTTGATAGGGATTGTCGTCGGTTGATTCTGCCATGAGTCAATAACTATTGCTCGCCAATTCAATTTGTGACTACATGCCTTCTGAGTTTTTGATAAGCCGATTACATCCTGTTATTGAATTCCACCTTCGCCGCCGCCTTCACCGCTAGAGATAATGGGCATGTCTTCTTCGAACGGCTCCCATCCCACTTCGATGTCTCGATTCCAGGCCTGCTCCCGAAATGCCCGAAAGGCTTCAAAGCCACTCGGACGGACGAAAAGCATTAGAAAGTGCTTGCGAGAGTCGATATCGTTGAGAAAACGTTTTGCGGCCCATGAGTCGATCAATTCGCCGAGACCATGCCGATCAATTACGACGGTCGTTTTGCCGGTCGCTTTGGTCAACGCGGCGGACTTGACAAGGTCAAGTTTGTAATAGTCTTCGTCGAGTCCGTCTGTCGTCGTCACGCGGGCAACGCGACCACGGAAACAATCGACGACATGGCCTTTTTTCGACGTCTTCTGATAGTAAGGAATCCGAAAATCAACTGGGGTTGCGTTTGCACGGGCTTCGAGTTGGGCTTGCCGAGCTTTCTCGGCGAGCGACTGAGCTTCTCGGGTTTCCGTCTGGACTTGGTCTTTCAGTTCGGCAGTCTGCTGGCGGGCTTCTTCGGTTTGTTGACGCGACTGATCGATCTCACGACGTAACTCCGCCAGTAGCTCCCGCTGATTCGCTGCAGCTTCCTCAGGTGACGCCGGTGTGTTCGCCAGTTCTTCCGTAAGCGCAGCTAGTTCCTTTTGCAATTCGTCTTGCTTGTTTTTTGCGTCGTTGGCCTTCTTCGACCATTCCAAGAGTGGAGCGATCGATCGGTTATGCAACAGGACCAGCCATATCAACAAACCAATCAATATCGCCGCAACAACAATCAGTACAAGCACGATTGACCGTAGACTCTGTGCCGACGAACGTTTCGCGTCAGATTCCGCCTGGCGATCCGCGAGTTCCTGTTCGATCCTGTCTTGAGCTGCCTGCGTGTCCTTGAGTTTTTTTCGCAATGGAGCAAGCTTCGCTAGCAACTCCGGACGCCTGGTCTCGGCTGCTTCGGCTTCTTTCGCGAGACGGCTTGATTCTTCTTCGTTGTCGGTCAGTTCCTTCTGGCTAGTCGAAAGTGCTTCTTCGAGGTCGCGATTCTCCGATTCTAGTTTTTGCCGGCGAGCAATCAAAGTCTCGCGATTGAGTGTTTCGTCACGGAGCTCAGTCAGTTCGGCAGTGCGTAGATTGATGTCCGACCGCATTGATCGAACTTCCTGTGATAGGGCAGTTAGTTGCGGACTGAAATCGGATTGATTCTTCAAGTCGTCCCAGCGACTATCTGTCAGCGTTTCTGCAAACTTTTGTTGCTCCGTTTCCGCTTCGGCCAGTTGACGTTGATAGTCATTCCGTTGTTCCTCGACAGCCGACAGATTCTTCTGGGCAGCGGCTAACCGTTGCTGTTGTTGCGATTGGTCCTCTTGGAGCTTCCCAACCGTGTTCTCGAGTTTGGAAACCGCATTTTCGAGTACGGCAACTTCTTTGCGGAGCGACTCTAACTCGGCTTGCAAGTCAACGATTTCCGGATCACTTGTCACATCCCCCAACCCCGTGACGATGAAAAGCACAAGGATGAACGTCAACGCACCGACTGTGCAGGCGAGAATGTCCAGAAAGGAAAAGTTGAAGATTTCGATTTGTCGGCGAGCAATTCGGGACATGAGTCGCTGTGATATGAGGTGATAGGACGAGTAACTTCAGTCAACGTGCTCAGTCGAATAGAAAATCCCAGTCGGAATCAGCAGGTTCCCACCCGACCCCAGCTTTGACTTCCATCGCCGCGTTGCGGGCTTTTTCGAAGTTGCTATAGCCATCCGGTCGGATCCAAAGTACTAAACAACGGTCTTTTTTGGCCTTGGCGATCTCACGAATCAGTGTCCCGTACGGCGAACGTGAGGCGGAGATTTGGCTTTCCCCGACACGCTGTCGTCCGGGGTGAATCAATAGTCCGTCGCTGCGACATTCGACGTGCGTCGGCCGTCGCGAGGTGCCGCCGGGACCATCGATGGCTCGCGGGACCACTTGGCCACGACCATTTCTCGCCCGATCCGCCTGTTGTCGCGCTGTGCTTTTTTGTTGCCGAACGTTTTGCAATCGCTGTCGTAGTTCGGCCGCTTCCGCTTGTGCTTCCTTAGCCAGTCTCGCTGCGTCATCGGCTTCGGTCTTCACGCGGGAGATGTCACCCGCCCCGCTCCGAACTTGAGGTGAGGCCGCAATCTGGTTTTTGCGGTCTTGTAGTTCCGCCTGACGGCTTTCAATCTCGGTGAGTAGCTCTTGAATTTTGTTCGAAGTCGAATGATGTACGGCTTGCAAATCCTCAACGGAACCCCGTGGCCGACTCATCCTCTTACGAAGCCACCAGACAAACAGAGTTAGAGCAATTCCCCAAGCTACGATAAGTAACACCCACGGAGGTCGTGCGAGTTGAGTGTCGCCTGCCTGTTCCTCCAGCAGTGCTTTGGCCGCTTTAGCTTCAGAGATCGCTTGCTGGTTTTCAGCGATTTGGGTCGGCAACTCGGCCAATTCGGCATTCAAGCGGGCAATTTCGTCTAACATTTCTTGATACTGAGAGTTTTGCGTCTGCCGGTCTTTGAGTCGTCCTGTGACTTCCGCAACCGTTTTTTGCAACTCTCGGTTCTTGTCACGAGCTTCAACAGCCAGACGGTACTCTTCGGAATTTGCAACTTTTTGCGAAGCGAGTTTGTCGATTTCCATTTTCATGGCAGTAAGTTGAGTACTTAACTCCTGCCGTTGCTGATCGAGTTCCGCTAGTTCACGGAGCTGAGCGGCTCGCCGACTGGCTTCGTTGACTTTCTTCGCAAGACTTTCCACCTCGGCGGTCACGCGGACGGCATCTTGTTCCGTCTGGTCAGCCTGTCCGGACAATGACACAATGGATTCTTCGAGGCTCGACTGCTCGGTTTGTAATCGATCGCGTGTGGCGACTAGGACCGATTTGCGATCGCGAAGTTCCTCAAGTTCCTCGATTGCTTGCTGAACAACTTTGTCACGCGAAAACGAACCACGGACCGTGACGAGCAGAATCGTCAAAATGAACGCCAACGCGCCGACTGTGCAGGCGAGGATATCGAGGAACGAAAAATTGAAGATTTCTGGCTCTTCACGAGCAACTCGTCTACCCATAATTCTTCTGACTAGCGAGGCATCTTACGATTCGGTATCAGTAAATTGGCGATGAATAAAAAGGCTATGCGGCGACTTAAGAATCGACCGCTTTGTGAGAATCAATGATCCGCAACTCGCGGGGTTTTTGCAGTTCTTCGATTGCTGGTACTAAGGCATCAAGAGCGGACTGAATTCGGGTCATCACTTCTTCGAACGGGGCGAGTGTGGCTAGGTTTTCAAGTGACTTCGATAACGAGGCGAGTGCTCGACGAGTTTCTTGAAGTTCGACAACCTGTTCCTGCATTGCCGTACGCATCGCCGCCATGTCACCATTGGAATCAGCGGATGTCGCGGTCTGTGGTGGCATTCCCATTGTGGCAGCAGTGTCGGTGGCGACCGCCCGAATTTCCGAGGGCAATTCCTCGATCCCGTCGGCACTCGAATCCATAGGTTGAAAGTCGTTAGTGGACTCCAATGTGTCCGCAAGTTTCTTCAAACCTCGTTCAAGACGCTGAGCTAACTCGGTCAATTTCATTCCCTGTTGCCCGGTCAATTCGTGCAACATACTTTGGAGAACTTCTTCCGATTGCTCACGGTTTTGACTCATTCCGGCTTGGAGTTGCCCCATGAGTTCCGCTTGTTGTTGCTGGACTTCACGCAGTGCCGACTCAACCACATCGGCCATCCGTTTCAACGCGTCTTCTTGAGCTTCGGAGAATGCTTCGTTGAGTTCGGCGACGAGCTTGTCATCACCTATTGAGAGTTTATTGAGCAAGTGCTCGACACAGTAATCCTCGACCCGTGTGTGAAGGCCGTCTTCTTTTGTGCGGACCCAAGTCGAGAAGAACATGATCGCGATGCTGAGTACCAATGCAAGGAGTGTCGTCTCGAACGCGACTGCTAGTCCGCCGGTGACAGGTCCGAGTCCTTCCTTGATGGCCTCAACTTCTTGCGCCTGCTGCACGAGCGCACCAAAGTTTCCGATTGCTACGCTAATGCCAAGAACCGTCCCGATAAATCCAATCACTGGAATCGCCCAAATAAAGACTTTAACAGCCGCGTATGTGGACTCGGAGGCAGCTAGGTCGATCTCAGCTTGGTACTCTAATAGTCCCGCGGTCTCCGCGGTGTTCCCGGACGCCCGCAAGCTTTTGAGTGCGCGTCCGATTCGGGTGACGAGCAATAAACCCTGATCTTCTTTGGGCATCCGATTGATTTCGCGGAGCGTTGCTTGCACATCGCGGATGCCAACGAGTTGATACTGATCCTGCGGAAGCAGATCAAAGTCGAACGCGGATTCCTCCCGCCGGATATGGCGAAGTTTGAAGAGCAGAATGTAAAGCGCCCAAAAGAAGAGGAGCATGGTCGCGAACGGAACAATCGGATCACGCCAAAAGAACAGATACAGTCCGCTCGTGGAACTGAGTGTTTTCAGTAATCCGAAGATCAGCACCGAAGTTAAAATCGCGCCGGCGCCGCTGCGGAGGATGTTGACGGATGTGCCCCGTCGCACTGGCGGACCGGATGAACTCCCCGATTCCGAGTCGTTGCCTGAGTCGTCGTCTGGCGGATCAGTCATTGATAAATGGAATGAGTCCGACGGATCACTGGGACTCTCGTCGAATAAGTCGGTTGAGTTCATGGAAAAATTGCTCCGAGCCGAATGGCGTGGACGTTTCGCGGTTTAGAAAGGAACCAGCTATGCCTGATGACCGCGAACACAGTGGCGATAGGCTCTGCCGATCATCGAAAAATCTTTTTCAACGGAGTGTGCCCACAATTCGTGCAGATGAATTCTTTGAGCCCCGCTGCCGAGGCGGCTTGACCGGAACAGACGGGGCAGATTTTGTTGTCACACCGCTCACAGACAAATGCGTGATCAGGCTGCATTTTGGTCGTGGCGCGAATCTGATCAATCGTTTGAGGCCCGCGGGGAACAACATGCGGTCGAACTGTCTTCCGGCAGGCAACGCACTTCGGTCCGACTCCCAACATTCGTTTGAGAAATTCCATCCGGCTACTTTCTGCTTTGGGAACTGCTGACTCGAGTTTGTGTAGCCGCTGGTGCTGCGAATTCATGGAGGAATACCTGTGCATGAACGCTACGCATCAGCGAAATGTGCTAGCCGTAGTGAAGGCCATCGACTTGTTCTTTCGCTTCTTGGAACTCCTTTTCTGTGAACGCGCCGGGTTTGACGATTTCGGCGTGCACCGTCGAACCGTTGCAGACCGCAGATACCGAGACACGACCTGACCGGTCAAATCCCAAACTGAGTGTGACCGGCGTTCCTTTTTTCAATCCTGGCGGTAGGGGACTCAGTTTGCAGACGCCGAGCAAATCGCAGCCGTCACGGTCTTCGTGGTCCCCTTCGGAGACCCGCACTTTCAATTCGCGGCCTCCGTCGTTTCGCAGACGAAACTGTTGTTCTTGCTTCGCAGGTAATTCCGTGTTTCGCGGAATCATCACGACGTTGATTTTTCGATCGCCTTTATTGGCGAACACACCAATGCCGTGAGAGTTCACAAGTCGGAGATCAATCACTTCAATGTCGTCATCGAACCCGTCGGCGATTGGGATCGTCTCCGGGTCGCTGCCTTCCGAGTCACTCAGACCGTTTGCGTCGGTATTGCTCTCGTCACCCAACGCATTTTCGGCGCCGGCAATTCGTCCGTGCGTCTCGAGAACTCCGGCATAGACGGCGGCTCCGCGGGCGACTGCCGTCGCGGGATCGACATCGCATCGCGGTTCCTTCCCCGAGATCGTCCGCAACATGTTCTGGACCATTGGCATGTTCGTCGAACCACCAACCAGCATGACATCGTCGATGTCCGCCCAGCTCAGGCTAGCCTCGCGAATGCAGGCCTCCACGGTCATTTCCGTCCGTGTCAAAAGTTGCCGGGTGAGTTTCTCAAACTTTTCCCGTGTCACTTCCACTCGATGATGTTTTCCCGCGTGGGCACATTGCACAATGGTTTTGCGAAGTTTCCCAAGTTGGATTTTGGCGAGTCGACAGGCCGTGCACAGACTCTGAAAGGAAATCGCATCGTCACGCGGATCGACACCTTGATTCTTGAGGAAATCGTCGGCAACGAACTCGACTAATTTCTCATCCCAATCGATCCCACCCAACTCCCGATTTCCGCCGGTCGCCAATTCGCGAATACTGTTTCGACCGACCTTCATAACTGTCACATCAAACGTGCCACCACCAAGATCGTAGACAACACACGTTCGTTCTTCGTCGGATTTGTGAAGACCGTAGGCGATCAAAGCGGCACTTGGCTCGTTCAGGGTTGCTTCGACAGTCAGCCCGGCGAGTTCTCCGCAACTTTGAGTGGCCGCCCGCCGCGTTTCGTTGAAGAACGCCGGAACGGTGATGACAGCCCGTCGGGTTTCACCAATCTGCTTTTCCGCACATTGAACGAGCTTCTTAAGCACCATCGCAGAGATTGACTCAGGGGAATAGGACTGGTCGCCGATCTGGAACGGCTTCGGCTCACCGAGACTGCGTTTCGCGAATTGTGCGACTTGCTTTGGATAAGCACAGGCGTTCTCAAGGGCCGTTTCCCCAACGATGGCGTCACCGTCATCGAAAAACACCGCCGAGGGAATGATCGGACGTTGGTCATCGGGATTGACGACCACTTGGGCATTGCCCAAATCATCGATATACGCGATCGAGGAGTACGTCGTTCCCAGGTCGATTCCGACGACATCAAATTTGCGTCCCATCGTTCCACTCCAAACTCTGTCTTAGATGCACCGAGTTTCATCAATCGTCTTTGCGATTTGTTTTCTGGCTCGCTCGCGATTTGATACGCACCACGCGAACAGCATCGACACGGGCCGTTCCGTCTCGAGTTCGCGCGGGGTCGATATCGACAAACAACGTCCCGTCGAGCACACTGACCTCGCCCAACTTTTGCCAGACCACACCCATTGCCTTTTCACCGGACGGCGGCAGAGATTGATCAACTTGGCGGTCGAGCAATAACCCAGAGCTGTCGCTGACCTCGAAAAACGCGATGTGGCATGCGTTTTCCGGTACGTTCGGCCAAGTGAGAAACACGGCGTAATCGCCGGGAGGCAAACCGGAGTACTGCCAACGGGCACGCAATGCACCGCCTGACATGTAGCGATATCCATTCTTGAAACCCATTTTGTTCTTGGAGACCTTCCAAGCTTCATTGGCAATAAAGAACCCGGTATCACTGTCGTCCAGGATGTACTCGATCGGTGCGTCGCTAGCTGTTTGGGAAGGCTCGGGGGAGTCCTCGACGCGTTGAGATTGCTGAAGTGCGGAGTCTGCTTCGTCTGTCGCCATCGCCATGTGAAGACCGTAAGCGGCCGCCGCGGTCATGACCGTGCCTCCCAACAAACCGTAGATGAGCGGTTGTATGGGGCCAGTGTGTCGGGAGGGAAGGGATTCAGACAGTGGCGGAGCCGCCGGCCAAAGTCGGTGAACAAGCTCGTTGAGAGACCCCGACCGACAATACGGGAGCAGCGAAGTTGCCACGTCGGCAGCGGAATGAAAGCGGCGGGCTGATGCCGGTGTCAGGAGTCGCTCAATGACGCTCTCCAAACCGCTGGGTACATCGTTTCGCAGAGAGCGAATTTTCGTTGTTGCGGCTTCAATTTCCGAGTCTTTCGACCAAAGGAAGGCTTCCAACACTCCGGGATCGTGTGGACTTCGAGCCGTCAACAAAAAGTAGAGAGTGGCACCTAACGAGTAGAGATCAGCATGGTGATCAACATCGGATGACCGCGCCTGTTCGGGAGCAACGAAAGCCGGAGTTCCAAGGAATTCGCCGGTCCGTGTGAGTTCATCCTGCACGAAATCGTCGTTGTCGCACGCCAAACCCAAGTCGAGAAGTTTGAGCACGCCGTCACGTCCCAACATCATGTTGGCCGGTTTCACGTCGCGGTGTAGCAAGCCCAGCCGATGAATCGCCTCGAGTGCGAATGCCGCTTGGCGTCCCAACTCGGCCGCTTCACTCGGACCAAGCGGTCCTAACCGTTCCACCAGCGTATTCAACGGTTCGCCGTCGTTGTACTCGATGACGAAGTACAAGCCATCTTCAAAGTGACCGGCATCAAGACAGCGGGCGACGTGCGGCGATTCCAAGCGAGCCTGCAATCGCATCTCACGCAGGAATCGTGCAGTCGATGTGGAGTGGTCTGGATCGGGCCGGCGTTGCACTTTGATCGCGACCGGGCGGCCGAGCAATTCATGCTCAGCCAAATAGACAACGCCCATGCCCCCCTGGCCCAACCGGCGAATTATTCGATAGCCCGCAATCGATGGTAAAGTCTTTTGGGGCGAAATCTCACTTCCGGCAACCTCCGTCGACTTGAGCCACTCGACCGTGCTGCGAAACGCTTCCTCTTCCGAGAAACCATCCGGACCAACCGATTGACGAATCGTATGAATCCACTCATCGTCACCCAAGCTGTTGAGATCTTCTCCATCCAACCGTTCGAGATGATCCGGGTGTTCGGCAAGCCAAGTCGCGATGCGGTCGATGCCAGAGTCTGACAATTCTCCCGCGAGAAACGCTCGAAGCTCCTCATTTGAGGGAGAATTGTAAGTTGTCATCGCCGGCTCCCCAAATCTGGATCAAACCTGCTAGTCGACACACTCTCCGACAAGTAGTTAATGTCGCGGCACTGACACCTGTTGAAAAAAAATTGAATCGCTACGGGCTTCGACCACTTTCCGCAAGCATTTCTCGCAATCGTTTCAAACACCGTGACCGTGATTGGTGCACCGAAGCCACGGAGATCGACAGGGTTTCGGCAACTTCTGCGGGGGAACGGTCTTGGATTGTTGTCAGCCAAAAAGCCCGCCAGGTATGTGCTTGCACCCGGTCTTGGACTTTCTCCAACGCCGCCAGAACGTTCGTCGGGAGAAGATCGCCGCCAAATGGCTCCTCCTGCGGATCATCGTCTTCCTCGTGTGAGGACTGCTCAGGAAGATCGGCTAACGACGTGAGATAGCCGTCCAAATCGACGTCGAGCATCGGCCAACGCTGCGTTCCGCGTTGCAAGGCCATGGCTTTGAAGCGGACAATCGTCCAAATCCACTTGCGAAAAGCCCCCCGTCGCCGACGGCGGAAACGATCGATTCGGTGCGAAACGAGGGAGAATGTCTCTTGCAGAAGTTCGGCCGCGTCTTCGGGTCGAAAGCCCTGACGACGAGCCCAGCGATAGATGAGGGGCGAATAGAAATCAACCAACGAAGCCCAAGCTTCGTCGCTGCCGCTGGCCAATCGTGCCAACAATGTTATGGACGTAGTATCCCGGTTGGAAAGCGACATCATTTTGAGAGAGCGCGTATGAAGTGAGTCGAATTCTAAATGTTAACAGGAATTCATCTAGTGTCACCTCGATTGAACTCATGTGCAACCGTAGATGTCATCGGGTGTTCATGACCCAGAGTCACAAATGTGGCTATCGGGACTGGTCTTTGCCGTCACGGATCCGATCTGTGCACGCGAATTGATCATGAGTCATCTTAACCACCCGATGGAAAATGATGCTGTCCGACTGATTGAATTTTGAAGTGTTCACAGAGAGAATCTTTGAGGTGGCCACGTTCGAATTTGAGAATTTGTGGCTCGAACAGCTTCGATGATCCAGCGAAAATGATGTCTGGTTCATTGTCATATGGCTGACTTGATTTCGATCCAGATCGCTAGGTTTGTGTCAGAGGGCTCAACAATGGACTCAATGAACCGGCTGCTGATTTCTGTGGGGATATGTGTCTGTTCGTGTTCGGCAGGTTTCGCCGTCGAAGTCCCAAACCCAACGAAATCACCGAACGTGATTGTCATCCTAGCCGACGACATGGCGTTAGGAGATTTCTCGTTTCGCAATGGCGGCATCAGCCAAACACCAAACCTGGATCGAATGGCTCGGGAATCGGTTTGGTTCAAACAGGCCTACAGTGCTTCGTGCGTCTGTGCTCCGGCACGGGCGGCCATGTTGACCGGTCGCTATCCACACCGGACGGGCGTGGTGACGCTCAATATGAACCGCTATCCGAAACTTACGCGTTTGAAGCACGAGGAAATCACACTCGCCGAAATGCTGAAACCCCAGGGGTATACGACCGGCTTGATCGGCAAATGGCATTGCGGCACGGGGGAAGAATTCGGTCCGTTGCACCACGGCTTTGATGAGTTCGAGGGATTCAGCGGCTCCCAGGACCTTTCGTATTTTCGGTACTCGCTCACCGTGAATCGGCAGATCGCTGAAGTGACCGACACGTACTTGACGGACGATCTGTCACAACGGGCAATTGAGTTCGTACGGCGACATCGGGACGAACCGTTCTTTCTGCATCTGGCCCACTATGCTCCTCACCGGCCATTGGAAGCACCAGCGGAGCGTGTCGCGTTCTACCAGCAGCGGGGGCTCGATAAATCGACAGCAACAATCTACGCGATGATCGAAATTATGGATCGTGGCATCGGTCAATTACTCGAGGAATTGGACCGTTTGAAGCTGTCCGAGCAAACGATCGTCATCTTCGCCAGCGATAACGGTCCCGACCCGATCACTGGGACTCGGTTCAATGGAGTTCTTCGTGGTACCAAATACGAAATCTATGAAGGCGGCATCCACGTTCCTCTGATCGTCCAGTGGAAGGGGCATTTTCGTCCCCGGAAGATCGACAATGTGGTGCACTTCGTCGATCTTGTTCCCACAGTTCTGGAACTCTGTAACATCGAGGCTGAGTCTCCGTCGAATCTCGATGGCGACAGTTTCGCCCCGTTGCTCGTCGGACAACATCGGGAATCGCCGGTGCGGTATTGGCAGTGGAATCGTGGCCGACCGAATTACACGCACAACGCCGCGGTACGAGACGGCGATTGGAAATTTGTTCTTCCCTTCGTGACTCGCAAGACAAATCCCATGGACTCCGACCGGCCGCCCGCACTCTATCACTTGGCCAACGATCCTGCGGAGACAAACGATCTAGCCCAAAAGCATCCCGAACGAATTGCCAGGATGAAAGAACTTTTGAAGCAATGGAGCCGGTCCGTTGAAACGGATCGGCTCCGCGAGTGATTTGAGTTTTCAGACCACTAGAAATTGCAACGACGGAAATGTTAGCAGTACAGTTTCTACCTAGTAACGGAACGTGCTGCGATCAAGTGTAGACTATTCTCGCATGCTGCAATTTCGAGTTTATCCGGTCGTTCTTAATCCACCCGCGATGCCCTGGATTGCTAGTCTGACGAGTTGAGTCAAGTCGTCATCGTCCGGCTGATGGCGTATGCGACTTAGTAGAATGATTTGAGCGAGGTTCAGTGGATCCACGTAAGGATTTCGGCTGCGAACCGCGCTTTTGAGCCATTCCACATCGTCTAAGAGTTCGTTGTTCTCTTTGATCATCAACACCGCCCCTCGAGCCAAACTGAATTCGGTCGAGATGATCTCCCAGAGTTTTGGTCCGCTCGTCTCCGGTGCTAGTGATGCATACTCCTGAGCAATCTGCATGTCGGTCTTCGCGAGTGCCAGTTCTGCATTGTCGATGAGAGCCCGGAACATTGGCCACTGCTCATACATGCGACACAAAGTCGACCACGATGAATCATTACGGTCGACATAGCTCCGAATCGCAGTGCCCAATCCGAACCAAGCAGGGAGCAAGTGACGGGACTGTGTCCACGCAAACGTCCAAGGGATTGCACGAAGATCCGTCAATGTTCGACGCTTTCCCCGTCGAGAGGGGCGGGAACCGATTGGCAAGGTCTCGATTTCACTAATCGGTGTTGCCCGGTCAAAGTATTCCAGGAAACCGGTGTCTTCGATCAGTGACCGATACTTGCTCAGCGATGCGTGGGAGAGTTCTTCCATAATCTCCGCCCATTCCGGACTGGTCTCCTGTTTGGCTCCCGCGCTCACAAGAAGGGTCGCATTGAGGAGTTGCTCAATGTGACGATGAGCAATCACTGCGTTGTCATAACGCTCGGAAAGCACTTCGCCTTGTTCCGTCACGCGAATACGTCCGCCAACGGATTCCTGGGGAAGCGAACGAATTGCCCGTGCCGCCGGTCCGCCACCACGCCCCAAGGCTCCCCCACGGCCATGGAAGATCGTCAAGCCAATATGCTGACGCTGAGCCGTCTCCGCGAGCTGTTCTTGCGCTTGATAGAGTTCCCAACACGCCGTGAGGTACCCGCCATCTTTCGTGCTATCGGAATAGCCCACCATGACAATCTGATCGCGTTGATTGGTGGAGTTGAGATATTCGCGATACTGGTCGTTGTCGAGTAATTCCTGTAGAATCGCAGCCGAATTCTGCAGGTCCTCAATCGTTTCAAACAATGGGACAATCGGAAGTGCTGCTAGGCGACTTTCATCTCCGTGGACTTGCTTCCAAGCCGTCCGCCAGAGCCATAGCACATTCAGAACGTCTTTCGCCGAATGCGTCATACTGATGATGTAAACGCCGACGGCCTCACGTCCCCAAGCATCCGTGGTATTCGCGAGCAACATGAACGTTCTGAAGACTTCTTGAGACTCCTCACTAAGTTGCTCGATATCAACATGGTCTGGTGGTTCATGTGGGAATGCATCATCGGAGAGAGATTCCTGGTTTGAAGCCGTCTGTAATGACAGTACGTCGTCGACACATTGCTGATGGACTACCGAATTCTGCCGCACGTCCAACGCGGCAAAATGAAATCCGAATGTCTGAGTCAAATCGATCCAAGGGAGTATGAACTGATTCGCAATCCGTTCGCCGCGATCCTGAGTCACACTGGAAAAGAGTTGCTGAAGGTCGTCGCGAAACTCGTCGACCGTCGAATAACTCCCGGCAACGATTTCGCCCCGATCAATCGCTTCAAGGCTTCGATCAATGCGAAATTCGATGACACCGAGAAAGCGTTTGTAAGTTTCCGAGCGGGAAATCGACGAGATGGCCTCTTCAAGCCCAGGAATCTCTTGGCAACATTGACCGATTTTCTCACGAAGAAGATCTGCCGGGGCCACTTGCTGATCGGAAATGACGATCTGACCTTTCAACTCTCGGCACATCTCACGATGTCTCTCGAGAGCCGCACGTCGCAATCGGGCAAATGCCTGCCGCGTGATGTCTGCTGTGACGAACGGGTGCCCATCCCGGTCTCCACCGATCCAAGTGCCGAACGAGAGAATTTTGGGGATGTTAAAATGGTGGTTCGGATAAGTGTTACGGAGTGCCTCTCGCAGTTCTCGGAACACGCGAGGGATGACGACCCACAACGTGGACGCAAAGTACAGACCACGACTGACTTCGCTCATCACGGGCGGTCGTTCTGGCCGAACCAAGTCGCTTTGCCAAAGCACGGTCATGACGGCCAACAGTTCTGCTTCAACGTCGGCAGTGTGACCGGTTTCAATGGCCGGAAGCATTTCGCGAATTGAACGCAATAACTGCCGTGTCGTCCTGCGTTTCGCTTCAGACGGGTGGGCGGTGAAGACCGGTTGGATTTCGAGGCGATCGAGCCAACGTTGCACTTCCGCAGCCGATAGACCGTGATCGTGAAGTTCGGCGAGTGCCCCTGCGATGGATTCTTTTCGAGCAACCCCGCGGGCACTGGATTCTCGGTCCCGCTCACCGAGCACGTCGATCCGGAGTTGGTCTTCCGCCGCATTTGCCAAATCGAAAAACATACTCAGCCAACGAATGACTGCACGCAGTTCACCTGGTTCCAGGTCTTTCAAAGTTTGAACGAGACGCTTTTCCGCATCCGGCAATCCGGCACGGCGTTCAATTGCCAAGCGTCGAATCCGCTGCATGACGTCGGCCAGCGATTCTCCCACCTGTTCTCGAACGACAAGGTCCAACAACTCCACAAGATACGTCAGCGTTTTCTCACTCCGTGGTGTGGTCATCAGTAGCGTATTCCAATGTTTGTACGGAGGCGTCCAGCGCTGAACGTGCCTCGTACTCTGTGTAAGACTCAAATTTTGATTCAGTAGATCGACTGGCCCGTGTATTGTTGACAAAGGCGTTTCGCTCAGCAAGCACGAAAAAGCAATGGGATAGCCCAATATGCTTGATAGACGCCTTTACGTCCCAATCGACGGAGCAGTTCGCCCTGGATGTAAACATTATGACACTTGATAATTCGGTCGAATTCGCAAATACGCTAACCCCGACAAATGAGGAATTCCAGAGGCTTTGAGAACCCTGGTCGAACAAGTAGACTGACGAACTCTCCAGACGCACCACGATTCAGTTACCGAGCGTCACACTGTCCAAGCGTTTTCGATGTGGCATTTATGAATACACGCCTCCGATTGGGTCTTCTCGCCCTGACTGTCTTTCCGTGGCTCTTGGTCGCTAATGGCGACGCCATGGCAGAAACTGCCAAACGGAAGCCAAACGTGGTTTTCATCCTCGCCGACGATCTCGGTTGGAGTGATACGACGTTGTTCGGAACGACAACCCTTTACAAGACACCGAACATCGAGCGGCTTGCCCAGCGAGGCATGACGTTCACGCGAGCATACTCGTCGAGCCCATTGTGCTCACCGACACGAGCGAGTGTGCTGACTGGTCTCAGCCCCGCACGTCATGGAATCACATCGCCGAACTGCCATTTACCGAAGGTTGTCCTGAAGGCGACCGAGGTCAAGAGTGGACCGCCTAGCAAGTTTTCGACTGTCCCGAAGTCTGTCACGCGACTCGATACGAACTACGACACGCTAGGCGAGATGTTCCAGGAAAACGGGTATGCCACCGGGCACTTCGGCAAGTGGCATCTTGGACCGGAACCGTACTCACCGCTTCAGCATGGTTTCGATGTCGATGTGCCCCACCATCCAGGGCCCGGACCGGCGGGCAGTTACGTCGCTCCGTGGAAGTTCAAGGACTTCGATCACGACCCGGACATTCCCGACGAACACCTGGAAGATCGAATGGCCAAGGAGGCGGTTGCCTTCATGGAAAAGCACAAGAGCGAGCCGTTCTTTCTAAACTATTGGATGTTCAGCGTGCACGCTCCGTTCGACGCGAAACATGAGCTGATCGAGGAGTATCGTCAACAGGTCGATCCGAAAGACCCGCAACGCAGCCCAACGTATGCGGCAATGATCAAGAGTATGGACGACGCCGTCGGGACTCTGCTCGACACATTGGACCGGCTGAGAATCGCGGACCACACAATCATCATCTTCGCGTCGGACAATGGCGGGAACATGTACAACGAGGTCGATGGCACGACCGCAACCAGCAACGCACCGTTACGCGGCGGCAAGGCAACGATGTACGAAGGCGGTGTGAGAGGCCCCGCGATTGTCGTCCAACCGGGATCAATCAAGGCCGGTTCACGTAGCGACGAGGTCATTCAAAGCAGCGACTTTTACCCGACACTACTCGATCTATTGTCCATCCAGCCAAAGCCGAATCAGAAGTTCGACGGAATTAGCATCGTCCCGGCGTTGCACGGCAAATCACTCAATCGTGAGGCCATCTTTACATACTTCCCGCACGCCCCCGGTGTTCCGGACTGGCTACCGCCATCGGTCAGCGTACACAGTGGGGACTGGAAACTCATCCGCATTTTTCATGGCGGTGAAAACGAAAAGCATCGCTACAAGCTATTCAATCTTAAGAATGACATCGGCGAACAAACGAATCTCATTGACAAGTACCCGGAGCGTGTCAAGAAACTTGATGGGCTGATCGAGCAGCATCTCATCGACACTCAAGCCGTGCGGCCATTACCGAACCCCAATTTCGATCCGTCGAAGTACGACGTCACTCACGAAGGGAAAGCTGGGCTGAGAGGCGGTGCAACAACTCCGAAGAAACCGCACCTGAAGCAGTTCGGCAAACCGGTCGCGGGCTGGCGACCTGGCGGCACCTGCACACTCTCAGCGTCCAACAGTTCGCTGATTGTCAACAGCACAGGCAAAGACCCTTACCTCAGTCATCGCCTGCCGAAGCCGATCAGCGAGAAGTCGTGGACGTTACATATCACGATGAAGTCGGATTCAAGTGGCAAGGGACAAGTCTTCTGGCAGGAACGGAAATCGGGACCGTTCAAGGCACATCATAGCCAGGTCTTCGACGTTCGGCATGATGGTGCAACGCACAAGTACACCGTCAGTTTCACGACGAAGAGTCCGTTGCTGGCGATCCGAGTTGATCCGTCGCGAGGTCCTGGCAAGGTCGAGATTGCCGAGATTCGACTCGTCGGCAAAGACGGTACGGTCCATGACTGCTTGAAGCTGCCGGCAACACCCGCCGGATCAAACAAACGCAAGCGAAAGTCGAACGGTAACGCACCGGGGAAATCGACGACGACTGAAGACAAACAGTCGGACAATCGCAGATCGTCGAGATTCCCCGTAACAACTTCCAAAAAGGGACTCCAGGTGGAAATTCCCGAGGACGCCATTGAACTCGGAGTGAAGCACGCGGTCTACAACTTCAACCTGACGTCGTTGTTCGCAACCGATGGTTCATTAGAAAATCTGACATGGGAGCGGAACGGTCGCAAGTTTACCTTCAACCGCCGTTACGTGGAGCAACAGGATGCCAAGATCAAGCGGCTTAGTGATTCCGGGGCGTTGGTGTATCTTGTGGTGTTGGTTTACCGCTCGCCTAACTTGCGTGAGAACGACTTCCTACTGCATCCCGACTATGACCTTAACGCCCCCAATCGCCTGAGTGCTTTCAACACTGTAACGCCCGACGGTCGCGAGGCTTTGTCGGCAGCGTTGGAGTTTATGGCCAATCGTTGGAGCGGGGCTCATACGTCGAACGGCCGCGTCGTCGGCTATATCATGGGCAATGAGGTCAATTCTCACTGGTGGTGGTCAAATTGTGGTGAAGTCACGATGGAAGAATTCATCGACGATTATGCAGACGCCATCAAGCTGTCCCACGATGCTGTTCGGACGGTTTCAGACTGGGCACGCATCTATGTTTCGCTGGAGCACCATTGGACGATACCGTTCCAAAAAAGCCATCCACTAAAATCGTTTCCTGGACGAGATTTTCTCGAACGGTTCGCCTCCGTGACCAAAGAGCGTGGGAATCCGGAATGGCATCTGGCGTATCATCCATACCCGGAGAATTTATTCGACCCGAGGTTCTGGGAGGACAAATCCGCAACACCGCAACCCGATAGCCCGAGAGTGACATTCAAGAATCTCGAAGTGTTGACGACGTTCATGCATCAACCGGAAATGCAGTTCGCAGGTGCACCACGTAGCATTATTCTCAGCGAACAAGGCTTTCACACCCCACCGGGTCTCGAAGGGCAACGATTACAGGCGGCTGCCTATTGCTATGCCTATCGCAAGGTGGCTGCAATGGATGATATCGATGCATTCATTTTGCACCGCCATGTCGATCACCCCCATGAAGGTGGTCTGAATCTTGGACTGCGAAGCTATGATCCCAATAACCCTCAACTGCGCCCTAAAAAACTGATCTATAATGTTTTTCGTGACGCAGATCGAGACAATTGGCGGGCGTCATTTGAATTTGCTTTGCCGATCGTTGGCTTGAAAGACTGGCCGTAACCGCCCAACTTCATCTAATGCGAGACTGACGGAGGGGTTCAATTGGCTCGCCGAAATCATTTCGTTTGCGGTTGGAGAAATTTTCGGATTCGCACAGCACAGGCCTTGTAGGCTGGCTGGTGAGAATGAGGGTCAAACGTCGCGAGTGTCAAGCGGTTGGCTTCCTCGTAGTGCATAGGAACGAAGACTTGGCCCGGTTGAACCGCATGTGTGATCACGACTCTCGCACGGATGTCACCCCGTTGAGATTCGACGACAACTTCATCTTGAGGACCTACGGCAAGTTCTTTCGCGTCCTTCGGATTCAGTTCGACGAAAGTGTGTTCAGGGTATAACTTCCTCAAGACCGCCGATTGACGTGTCCGCGTTTGCGTATGCCATTGGGATGCAGAACCACGACCGGTCGACAATACAAGGGGGTACTTTTCGTTGGGCATTTCGGGAATTGGGCTTGGTTCATCAAAGATGAATTTCGCTTTACCATCGGCATGATAGAAACGTCCATCGGCAAACAGTCGGCGTTCTTGACACAGATCAGAATTCTGTTCTGGTGCAGGCCATTGAATCCCCCCTTGGGAGTCAACGGCTTCATAGTCCCTAATCCCTGTAATATCGCACGGTTGTCCAGTGGAACAACGCTTGAGAATTTGGAACACATCCGCTGGCGATTGCCAATCCGAGAACAACTCCTCACATCCCCAGTAGTTGGCCACCAGCCGAAAGATATGGAAGTCAGACAAGGCTTCGCCAGGAGCTTTCCGAACTTTCTTCAAACGACCAATTCGGCGTTCAGAGTTAATGAATGTCCCCTCCTTCTCGCCCCAACCTGCAGCGGGTAAAACTAGGTCGGCCATTTGTGCTGTCTCAGTCGTTTGATACATGTCTTGCACGACTAGGAAGTCAAGCCGTTCAAGAATATCTCGACATTGGATCTGATTGATCCAAGAATGAGCGGGATTGGTGCAGATCACCCAAAGCCCTTTGATTTTTCCTCGTAAAATTCCGTCCAAGATTTTGTGGTAAGGCTTACTGTTTTGAGTCGGGATCAAACTAGGATCGATGCCCAAGATATTTGCGATCTTCTCTCTATGTTCCGCATTGGCGAAATCGTGTCCTCCTAGAAGATTGGTCGTATTACTAAAGAGACGAGAACCCATAGCATTACATTGCCCTGTAATGCTATTTGCACCGGTCCCCGGTCGCCCGATGTTACCAGTTATCAACGCCAGGTTGATCATTGCTTGTGCCGTGCGAACACCTTGATGAGATTGATTGACCCCCATTGTCCACCAAAACGAAACCCGTTTCCCCTGATGAATGCGTTCAGCGAACGAGTCGATTTGCTCACTTGAGAGTCCGGTCTCTTTTGTTACGCGTTCGTCATCAAATTGCTGAACGAATTCCGCGAACGAAGCGAAGTCGCTTGTCGATTGCTCGATGAAGTCGTGATCGACCCACCCATTCTCGATCAAAATTCGAGCGATGCCATAGAACAAGGCTTGATCGCCTTTAGGCTTCACGGGCAAGTGCATTGTGGAACTCATTGCGGTCTCGGTCATTCTCGGATCGACGACAATAATTTCCGGCGAATGTGGATTCCGCATCACGCGTTCCCACATGATCGGATGCGCAATACATAAATTACTGCCAACTAAGACGATGACATCGGATTCCTCGAAGTCGGCATAAGTATATGGTGGGGCATCAAATCCAAAGGCCTGTTTGTACGCGACAACCGCCGTCGCCATACACTGCCGCGTGTTCCCGTCACCATGCAGCATGCCCATTCCGAATTTCGCAAGGGCCCCAAGGAAAGCCATTTCCTCCGTGGCCATTTGGCCGGTGCTCAGGAATGCGACGGCATCGTTTCCGTAGGTGTTTTGAATATTCCGAAACCGCGTCACGAATTGAGTCATCGCAGTGCGCCAGTCAACTGGTTGCAGCTTGCCGGCATTGTCTCGTAGCAAAGGGCGAGTGGCTCGTTCCGGGGAATCCAATACCGTGAGCGCCTCCCAACCCTTCGGGCAAGCCATCCCTAGGTTGACCGGGTAACGCGGTGAGGGAGTGAGGTTGATGGCTTGCGAGTCCTTCAAATGGACCCGCAAACTACAACCTGTCGAACAGTAGCCGCAGACCATGTCGGTCACGGCATCGGGTTTCAAACGTTCGGGAAGTTTTCCTAAACCGAACCGACTCGGTTGCAGCAAGAGTTCCCGTGTCAGTGGACCGCTTCGCTGACGAACGAGTTCCGTAATTTTCTTAAAAACCGACATAACTAACTCTCAGGCTTGAATGGCGATCGAGTCGCATTCTTGGAAGGTCCGGACTAGATCAACTGACATAGGGAATTGGTTTATCCGGCATCGGGCTTCCATGACAATCTTGCGAGACGAACTCAACCCCAATCGACTACTGCTTTGAACTGCAAACGATGCGTGAACTGTTGCGATATCAAACTGTGTCTAAGGATCGGCCGGTCCTGGCATGCGTGGCGCTGCACAGGCTGAAAAGAACTGGTAGCGTTCAAGAAGTTCCCCGCAAATGCATGCAAGGAACAATAACAATGCCCCACCAATAACACTCGCACTATTGATGGCTTCTGTTCCCCATCCGTCTAACAGTGCTAACGGAACGACAACGACTCCCAGTAAACCAAGAGTAAAACGGGCAATGGTCGAGCGTTGAAGGGGGCCAATCATCAGACGTGCAGATCGTTTCAGTGGCGTTTCATGGCGAAATAGTAGATGCCGAAACAGTGAGAATTCGAGAAGCAGCTTGACAGTGCCTGTAATGATAATGACCCGTAGCATCGATTTCCCGGCTAGTTCCTCGCTTGAGGTAAATAATGGTTCCCAAGAAATCAAAGTGCACCCGATAAGTGATGCTAGAGTCGCTGCAGCTCCCAGCAAGATCGCAGTGAGCGTAAACTTCAGAAACGTCGGCAGGAAGTTCCAGAACTCACGTTTCGTGAAGACATAGATCATGACCGAGCAGAACAAACCAAATCCGCCGGTGATGCTCACAAGAATTCCAAGTACTGGCAGCCAACGAGCATCCGGGGCGAGCCAGCACGCTGCTGCGTACGCGAAGGCGGTTCCAGCAAACAGTCCAAACGCAACGATTTCTCGGCTTAGCCAAGAATGTCTCAATCCGATTACGGCCCGGAACGCATATTGCGGACGTCCGAGATGCATTGTGCTGGCACCAAGTGCGATCAGTCCAACCAGCAATGCATTCGTTGCATGAAACTGTCGAAAGGATTCGAGACTAAGAGACGGCATCAGATGCTCGAAAACCACTCCGACGGCAAACGCACCTACAGAGAGTTGCGTCAGAACGAGCATGATGATCAACGGCCAATGCGGATGCTGGGGGTTGACCGAATGATAATCGGCCGGCAATGTGTTCCGTGGCAGGACACGTGAAGTCTTATAGTGAGTTGTTGGCAGAGTGAGTTGCGGGTCCGGTGCCCCTGGCAGAAAGTGAGCCGTCTCCGAGTCTTCGATTACTTGTTCGGTTTCGACGAGCTGAATCGAAATTGCCTCGTGCGGACAGGCCTGCACACAAGCCGGCGCTTCGCCATCGGCCAGTCGATCGCTGCACATGTCGCACTTTCGGACAATGCCTCTCGCCGAGTGATACTTCGGGACATTGTATGGGCAAGCGAGTGTGCAATACTGGCAACCAAAGCATTGATCGTCTAAGTGTTTGACGATCCCAGTGACAGGATTTTTCTCGTACGCATCAACCGGGCACGCCGTCATGCAAGCCGGTTCAAGACAATGATGGCATGCTGTCGTCACATGTTGCATCACCGGATTCGTTGACGATCCGCCAAGCAACAAGCCAACGTCACGCCACGTTTCTTGTTCGTCCAAGCCATTCAATGAATGACAAGCCGTCACACACGCCTTGCAACCAGAACACCGATCGAGGTCAACTTCAAATGCGTACTGCTGTCCCGGTTGAGGTGGTGTCGCGGGTAACAACTGCGAGTAGTGATGTTCATCACCAGTCTGGCCACTGCTTTGGACTTGGCTGAAGGCTTCGACCGCGGACATGTCTTGTTGGTCAGCCAATAGCCACGACAAGAGATCGTGTCGATCTGTGGCTGAACCGTCGAGTTCACTAGGTCCACTTCGATTGTGATCGCCTTCGTTTTCTGCTCCGAGAAATTGATTCATGGGATGATCGTTCCACTACCAGCATTTCGAGATCGGCGACTTAGGATTCGTGATGTTGACTTTGAGGTATCCAATATGGACCAAAGTCAATTGATAGATTTCAGACGCGATTGACTGCCCCTAAGTTCCGATCTTGGCAGGTGTGCTGGACCGATGAAATAGCTCTGTATGGATTCGGTCTTGCGGCACGTCTGCTGCGATCAGAGACGATTGCAACTGTTGCATGAAGTCTTCAGGCCCGCACAAGAAACACCGGTACGATGCAAGCTCGGGAAACCATTCCTGAAAACTCTTCGCGTCGATCCGCCCACGGTTCCCGGTCCATTCATCGCCAGGCTGGGATAGACAAACTCGGTAGTCGAACCAATCATGCTCCTGCGCGAGCTGCTCGCACTCATCTCGAAAGATAATGTCAGTTTCAGTTCGTGCTCCATACAGGAATTTGACCGGTCGCTTGATTCCAGTCGCTCTTATGTATCGCACAATCGACATCATTGGCGTGACACCGCTTCCAGCGGAAACTAGCAAGAGTGGTTCGGTATGACTCATCGGATCGAAAAAGTAGCCGCCCTGAGCTCCTTTAAGTTGGATTTGATGACCTAATTGAGCCATCTCAAACAGGTGTCGCGAGACAACGCCAAGTGGATTCAGCTTGATCGTCAGATCGAGAACATCTTTTTGTGTCGGCGACGAACTAATTGTGAAGCTTCGCCAGACGTCTCCGTCATCAGTAGGCACACACACTTTGGCAAACTTGCCCGGGTAGTCAAACGGTATTTCGCCGGCGGAGTTGTCGAAGCGAAATGTCTTGACATCCGGGGTTTCTTGAATGATCTCTCGCAATGTGAGGGATGCGAGCATCGGGTTCATCATCTTTCGTTTGCCACCATCGTCGGTTGTCTTTCCGTTCTGAATGGGATTTGCCGACTGAATTTTGACGAATACTTGCTGGTCTTCGATAAGTGTCTCGTAGGACTCAACGTCGTTATTTGGTGGATCGAGACTGCACCCGGAGCACACGTCAAATTCCCAATCATGCCAAGGGCAGGCCACGACTTTCCCACGAACTTCACCATCGGCAAGCGACGCTCCTTCATGGGGGCAAGCAGCATCAATGCAGTGAACTTTCCCATCAATCAAGAACAAGGCCAGATCTTTCCCTTGGACTTCCACGCTGAATCCAGAACCCTCGACAAGTTGATCGAGTTTCGCAGCGAATTGAAAGCCGTCGTTCCGTTCGATCGTTGCATTCTCTTCAGGGGCATCGATTGATTTCTCTTCTGCCTCTTCCAGTCGCGCGAAGTACCGTCGCAATCCAGAACATGAGGGGCAGAATACCGGTGGATCTTCGCCTTGGTGTCGATAGTCACAGCTCTCGCAGATCCAAGTCGAAACTTGGTAATCGTTGTCGTCAACTTTCTCTGCCTCAGCGGCTTGCAATCGCTCACGCCAATAGGCGCTGAATGTTTGCCCGGCGCGATGTTTGAGATAGTACTCCTTGACAACGTCCTCAATGAGTTGAGGAAGTTGGTCAACGTCGACACCGAGTTTATAAGGCAGTCCCAAATGAACTTGACCGGCCAAACCGCCGCCTAGAAAAACATCAAATCCTTCGCGGGTTCCTAGGATCCGGCGGACACGAACACCTTTGAGTCCAATGTCGGCAGTAAAATGTTGAGCACAACTGGATGGACAGCCACTCATGTGGATGCGGATGCCATGCAGTTTGAGCATGCGTTTGCGGAGCTTCTCAATGAGCTGAAACATGTGACCTTTTGTCTCAGTTACAGCGATATTGCAGAATTGGTTACCGGTGCAGGCAATGGTGTTTTGTTCGAATTCGTCGGCGTGTACACTTAGCCCTAAACCGGCAGCCTCGGTTGCAGCGGCATCTTTAAAGTTCGTGGGGATGTCGATGACCGCAATCCCTTGTTCATGGGTTGTGCGAAGTTGGCCGCTCCCCCAACGCTTGCTTAACAACGCTAAGCCTTCGAGTTGTTGGGAAGTCATTCGTCCAAGTGGAATGGAAATTCCCATGGTCCACAATTTGGGATCACTTTGACGAAACCAACCGACTAGCTCGTCACGATTTGAGCCAGGAACCGGTTCGGCGACGCTCGGTATTAGACGGAAGGAAAGATCTTGCTCTAGCCACTCCAAGACTCCGCCAATACCAATTTCTTCAAGTAAGAAACGCATCCGGGCTTTGTTGCGTTTTCCGCGAGATCCTTTAGCCCGAAAGAGGTCGAGAAGCGAACGGGTGACTTCCACGACTTGAGATGGTTCGACTAGAACTGGCAAATGCCATGCCAAACGAGGGTTCTGTCCCTGCGTGCCTGCTAGCAGAACCTGGAACAGAATGCGTTCATTCACTTCGGTTGCTAGAAAACTGATATCCTGTGTCCAGAAGTGTGAAGAGTGATTGTCCGTCCCGTTCAAGCAGATATTCATCTTGCGTGGAAGGTCGGAGTATTCACGACTATCGACGAACAACGCAGTCACGTCATGACAGAGTTCACGTGTATCAATCAGTTCATCTGGTAGTAAGCCACTGAATGGGTGAGCGAAGACATTGCGGATGTTGTCGTGACCTGTCTGTTTCGATGTTAAACCGACATTGGTTAGTCGTTGCGCGACCTCCGGCAGATGTTCAATGTCTAATCCCTGGATTTGTACGTTCGCTCGCGTCGTTACATCGACGATGCCATGACCGTACTCATATGCCATGTACGCGATTTCACGGGCTTGATCTGCGGTCAACTCACCAGCTGTGACTCGGATCCGATTCATGTATCGGCCAGGAGTGTCTCGTTTGCGGTAGAAGAACCCATGCCACTTCATTCGTTCGAGGTTGGGCGTTTCAATCTTTTGCATTGGGGTTCGATCGGCTGCGTATTGCTCCACATCCGACCAAACCTCAAACGGATGCTTCTCGGCTTTCCAAGTCTCGACAGGATTACCCATGCTATTACCACCAGATTCAAACGAGGAATTTAAGTTGTCTACGATGTCGTTCAGATAAAGCAGGTATTCGGTGTGTGGCCCGTTTTGTTGCCGATATGGATTCGCAACATGTGGACCAGAAAATTGAGCGCTTGTCACCCCTTGGTTGGCTCGGGACGACTCTAGGTTGTCACGCTGGCCATACCGACTTCCTGAGGACGGTGTGTTCGAGCAGTGTCGGCGGCGGCTTCAGACTCGGCCGCTTCGCTGAAGTTCACTGCGAATGTCAGGAACGAACAACATGTCACGATCCCGCCGAGGATTAAAAAGGCGGTTGGCCACGTGATCGCACTTGACTTGAACAAGAACCCGGCGGCTACCGCTCCGGCATTCCCACCAGCTCCCACGACTCCCGCAACGGAACCGAGTGCTTTCTTGTTGATGAAGGGCACCACAGAGAACGTGGCTCCTTCACTCATTTGTACGAACAGACTGAAGACGATCAACGATGGAATTGCCAAGGCGATCACGTTCATTTGTGAGAACAAAATCAATGCCAGACCTTCGCAGAACAGCACGAGGAACAACCACTTTACGCGGCCAGAAAGTCCCCAACGTGCTCCAAACTTATCGCCAAAGGCTCCCCCCAGAGTGCGGGCGAAGAGATTCATCAACCCGAACAGACTGGCGACCATCCCGGCTAGCCCGACGGCCTTGACGCTGTCCATCTGTTTGAACTCATCGAAGTAGTCCAAGAAGTACAAGGCGGCAACATTGTTAATGGTCAATTCAATTCCGAAGCACGCACCATAGATGATAAACAAGGCCCAGACACGGTGATCTTTGCAGGCTGCGAGAAAAGAACCCGCGTTGTTTTTCTTCTCGGGTAGCAAGCCTTTTTCACGCAATTCGTTGAAGTTGCCATCCGGAGCATCTTGGGTCAGGAAATAGTAAGCGATACCGACGAGTGCACACATCACGCCTGCGACAAACATCGAGGCTCGCCAACCGGCGGCGGTGCTCAGGCCGACCGTTCCGACAAAGAACGCGAATACCAGCGGCATAACCAACTGGGTCACGCCACCGCCAAGATTTCCCCATCCAGCCGATGTTGCGTTTGCAGTGCCGACGCAGTTTGGAGCGAACATGATGGAAGTGTGATACTGCGTGATCACGAAAGATGCTCCGATTGCTCCAATGGCAATTCGGAAAATCAGAAACGATGTGTAACTGTCGGCAAAACCAATGGCCATGACGGGAATTGATCCGAGCAGCAGCAGTCCGGTGTAGGCTTTTCGCGGCCCGATCTGATCGCATAGCCAACCGATGAACAATCGTGCGAGAACCGTAATCGCCACTGAGCCGATGATGCACCAGCCCACTTGTTCCTGCGTTAGTTGGAGTTCTTCCCGGACCACTTTCATCAGCGGTGCGATGCCGAACCAGGCAAAGAAACAGAGAAAGAATGCGAACCAAGACATATGGAAGGCCCGCATTTGAACCGACTTGAAGTCGAATAGCCGAAGGCGTGTCGCTTTGTTTTGAAAATCCATGTATCTCTTTCCTCAACGTTTGCGGTGGATTTGGAAAACACGTCTCCGGAGCGTGTTGGCACGGAGTCAATGCAGGGAGCATGCCTGTGTGATCCGTTTGACGGAAAACTTCGGACATCCGAAGTCTTTTGATGCCGGATCACCTGAAAATGGCCGGAACTGACGTGCGATTCGCCCTGTTGCTGCGCAAAGTTGCCTGCTCAATGCGCAGCTCTGCGTTCATTCGGGTTACGGAAAAGCGGCTGGATTGCGAGCAAAGTTGGTGTCAGTGCAGGAGTTGAGGCCACGCCATCGGATCGAGGAGATTACCTTCTATCTGGCATGAGATTTTCTACACTACGGAAGGTTTGTAGCTGATTCGATCTTCGGTTTGACGAGCACAATGAGCCCTCGCTCTCTGAAATACACGCCTGAGGAGTTCGGCTCCTCCAATGATCCGTTGCGAACCTTGCAACGCCGATTCGTGGCCGGCATGTTTGCGGTCGGACTATTGGCATTACTGAATCAAGTCGTGCTCCAGCCGTCACTTATTCAGTTAACATCCGATGCTCCGACGATCAATGTCGCCGGTCGTCAACGGATGTTGAGTCAGAAGTTGTCGAAAGCGGCTTTGAAACTGACCGATCAGACGCGGTCTAATGACGATGAAGCGCGAGCTGAATTGCAAACCGCGTTGGCGGATTGGACGGCGGCCCATCGCGGGCTACAGATGGGGGATCGGGAGTTGCAATTGCCTTCCAATGAGAACACGGTCATCGCATCCGTGTTCGTGGAACTCGAACCGCATTTCGCAATGATGCAACAAGCCGCCACGGCGTTGACTGCGTCTGACTTGGACGAATCGACTCGGCAAGAACTCGTCCAAGTGATTCTCGCCGAGGAAGCCCGCTACCTACCGAAGATGCATCAAATTGTCGGATTGTTTGAGGCGGAGTCACGAGAACGAGTTCGTGCGTTGCGGATCGCGGGATGGGCGATCGTGGGAGCGATCTTGCTATTGCTGGTGAGTCTCTCCCGGTTTGCAATTCATCCGGTCATGCAGTTGATCGAAACGCGTGTCGCGGAGCGAACCGCACAATTGCAACACATGAATCGTCAACTCGAACGAGAAATCGCGGACCGAGAATTGGCGGAAAGAAGAACGCGCGAACTCCTCGATCAATTGGCTCACTCGTCGCGACTGAATTCCCTGGGACAAATGGCGTCGAGTCTCGCACACGAATTGAACCAACCACTCGGAGCAATTGTGAATTTCACGGGTGCGGCTCAAACGAATTTGAAGCGGACCCCGCCTCCTATGAATGAAGTGGAAGGCATCCTGGAGAAAATCTCCTCCGCGGGGTTGCGTGCGGGAGCGATCGTGCATCGGCTCCGCAGCTTTATTCGGAAAGATGAGGACACCCGCGAAGTCGTTGCACTGCCAGATTTGATTCGTGAAGTCATCGAACTCTGCGAACCAGAAGCCCGCAAACAAAATGTGCGGATCGTCTTCGACGCAATCACCGAAGATGTCGGTCCACTTACTGTGACCGCCGATGCCATCCAAATTCAGCAAGTCTTGGTCAACCTGATTCAAAACGCCATGCACGCCATGCAGGATGAACCCATCGAGAAACGCCAAGTGCAAATTGCGCTTGCTCGCCAGTTCGATGATGATGAATTGCGAATCGACGTGATTGACCAGGGATGCGGTTTCGACGAAGACTTGAAGGAAGAACTATTCACCCCATTCTATACGACGCGAAGCGAAGGGCTTGGGATGGGACTGGCTATTTGCCGGTCTATCGTGCAAGACCATCAGGGCCGATTCTGGGCGAACTCGGAGCCATCCGGGGGAGCGGTATTCTCTTTGACTTTACCGGTTGTTTCTCAGCATGTACGAGCCGACTGTCTACCTTGTTGATGACGATATCGACATGCGGGAGTCTCTCGAATGTTTGTTACAAGCGTCGGGGATGCAAACGTGTGCCTTTGAGCGAGCTGATCAATTCTTGCATGAGTATTGTCCGGCGCTAATGGGCTGTGTGATCGTCGATTATCAAATGCCTGGCATGACAGGCTTGGAACTGCTCGAACGTATGCAAATCCCCGGCGAGGATGCTTTGCCGGCAATCCTGATGACCGCGTTTGCCGATGTGCCAATTGCGATTTCGGCTATGAAACGCGGAGCAATCGATTTACTTGAGAAGCCGTTTCAGCCGGAAGACCTGATGGCGAAAGTCCAGGAAGCGTTGAGTCGAGACTTACAGCGACAATCAATTCGCTCACAGCAAACTCAACTGGTGAAGAAGTTCGAACGTTTGACGAAACGTGAGAATGAAACGCTTGAACTGCTCAGAGCCGGCCTGCCAAATAAAGCGATCGCTGCAAAGCTGGAAATCACGGAACGCGCGGTGGAAATGCGTCGCGCTCGTATCATGGAAAAAATTGAAGCTCAATCGATCGCAGAACTCTTTGAGGAATTCGCCATCTACCGCAAACTGATCGAACCGGTGGCTTGAGACCGATTGTGTCTATTGCCCAGCTCGATCGAATTAACAATGGTGTTCAATAGAGATCGAACAAAGCGACAAATAACGTGGTTCTCAGTTCCGGCACATGGTACTTGTTATTGGTCTTTTTTTGCTGATGGTTTCTGTAGGTCTGGTAGGTCGTAAAACTTCAGTGCACCATAGACGACTTGATGGATGTGACGAAAGCCTTGGCGACTTGTCATGAGTTCTCGCCACGACGTGAGCCCGCCGACGGTTTGCACATCATCAATGAGGTCTGGTTCTAAGTATCTCGCATGCAATGCGGCGGGCACCGCTTCTCCGGTAGCATGAATCGTAGTTGGTTCTTGCTGCGTCGTTTCAGCCAGCCATCGGGCACTGACTAGCAAATCCTCCGCACGCATTGTCAACCAACTACGCCCCAGCATGTGGCCAATGAACGAATCCGCGCCCGGGAAACGCCAATTGCGAGTGCTGGTTTCGCCTGTGTCTCGAACTTCGACAATCAGAACAGGATGCCCCTTATCATGCCATTCTCGTGCCTGTTCAACGGCGGAGTTCATTCCGTCCCCCGGCGCGATCAGAATCGGCTGATGACTTCCGCCCGGAAAATATAGTGCGGGAAGGACGATCCCAGGCTCGGGACGGATAATGAGTTTCTTTGGGATAGCCGAATTCTTGCTGTGAATGGTTTTGACGAGTGGCCTTGGGAGATCTTCGAGAGATCGAATCCCGGTCACCGTCCGTACCACCTTGGCAGTAAGCGGTGGACGCTTCGCTGCGAGATTCCGCTCGGACTCCGTATACAAGTCGAATACCGATCGCGTGTTCGGCAACCAGCGAACTTGCCCATGCGGTGTGACCTGCAACATTTCTTCGCTGAGGGTCGGAACATTCTCATCTTCAAACACTACCACCTGCCGATGCTGTAACCAGCGAGCCATGAAACGAACCATGCCTTCACGCATGCGTCTGGAAAAACCGTGCTTGTCGTTTGTTTCGAGAATCTCGACACGTTCCGGATGGCCCAGAACCGTATACACACGCTTGGCCTGCCGAAACGCTTCCCATGTTCCTGCGATGGGGACATAGTCGTGTGTGGCGGCGAGGATCAGCGTGGGTTTGGGCGCTCGCGAAAGAATGAAATCGGGGTGATCGAAACCGTCACGGATCTGGGCGTGTAGGTTTTGTTCGGCGTCTCCGGGACCAGGAGACTCGTTCTTGCGTCGATGCGTTGTCATGAAGCATCCCGGGGCAGCGGCGACAATACGTTCATCAAATGCCATTAGGTAGCTTGTCAAATTCCCACCACCGGAGTTCCCTGTGCAACCGATGCGTTTAGCATCGACGTCCGGTCGACTGCAGAGGTAATCAATCGCCCGCATACCATCCCAAACCATCATCGCGGCGATTGATCGACCTAGCAGGATGGGGGCGACACCAATCGGATTATGTTCGTTGCCAGGCTTGATGATCTGATGTGGCTCGTTGCCAATCAACTGACGTCGCTCGCCCTGCCCAAGCGGATCGAAACACAACACGACAAAACCGTTTTTTGCGAGGAGAATGCTCGCTTTCTGATAACTCGTGTACGCTTTTCCGTTGGCGGCATGTCCGCATGGCAGCAAGACGCCGGGAAATGGCCCCTCACCCGCCGGTCGGTAAAGATTTGCGGTCACGTAGAAACCCGGGAGACTTTCGAACAAGACGTGCTCGATCAAGTAGTCGTTACGCTGGAGACGCTTCATGACTTGAGCGTTCAGCGGTCCACGGTCTGGCAGCGGTCCAAACACGCGGGTTAGATACGCTTGCCGTTTTCGCTGATAGGCTGCGATCGCATCTGGCGAAGCCAATGCGGCTTCCAATTCCTTCAGACGTGTATCGAGTGCAGCGTGAACTTGAGGTCGCTGATACGCCCGCATCATCTGTTGTTCTTTGTCCGCATTAAAGTCGGCTGGTAAGACTCGGTAATCCGTCTTGTCCTGAGCCCATAGATCAACGGTGATGACAAAACCAACAATGACGAACACCACTAACATGTTCCCAATATGGGCCATGCGGAAATCGCGTTTGCACAAATTGATAGAGTCAAGTTGCATGCATTTGCCCATAATACCTGCGTTTGATTCCCGCATAGTCAATTCCCAAATGAGTTCAATAGGGCCGTGGTCTTCGAATCCAACAACCTCTGACAGAGGCCCCTTTTGAATTGCGATGGTTGTCCGCAACGATTCCTTCGATGACTACAGTCTCAATCTCTGCCAGTTCTGGATTGACCCTTTGTAGCCGAGATCGATTTTCCACGTAAAACATTCGAGGGGGGAATTTACCCGTCGTGAATGGTCGGCTCTGAGTCCTTGTCGTTGAGGTCGCGGGTTTGTTGCCCAAACAGTTTATGACTCCGTTGTTCTTCGCTGGGGATTGTCGTTTACAGTTTGGCCATGTTTTCGTTATTCAGGGGGCTGATTCATCACTTGAATGAATCCGGCTGGACAATCTCCTCGTTTGAAGATTGAACATCGGAGACGAGTTGTGATTGATGCCGTTGAGCATAACACGAGCGATGCTTGTTTCTCGATCCCCATGGACGATTTGTGTGGACTGCCCTAAATGAGTGAGCTAGCGGCCGCGATTGACGAAATTTATCGCACACAGTCTCGCCGTGTGTTTGCAACGCTTGTCCGGTTGCTCAACGATTTTGACTTGGCCGAAGAGGCGATGCATGAGGCGTTTGCTTCCGCAGTCGACCAGTGGCAGCGGGATGGCATTCCCGCCAATCCACGAGCATGGCTGATTTCCACGGGGCGGTTCAAAGCGATCGACGCAATTCGACGGCATAGCCGGTTCGCCGAACGGCAGCGGGAAGTTCTGGCGAGACTGGAAGACATCAGCGATGCGAACCGTCAGCGTGAGGAGCAAGACATCGAAGACGATCGACTCCGGTTGATCTTCACTTGTTGCCATCCTGCGATTGACCCCAAGGTACAGGTGCCACTTACGTTACGTGAAGTATGTGGATTGACGACGGAAGAGATTGCTCATGCCTTCCTCGTGCCGCCCGCGACAATGGCACAACGAATTGTGCGTGGCAAAGCCAAAATCCGTGACGCTGGGATTCCGTTCGTGATTCCGTCGCACGCCGATCTGCCCGATCGCCTGGATGCCGTACTCGCGGTGATCTATCTGTTCTTCAACGAAGGCTACTCGGCATCGGCCGGTGCATCACTGACTCGCTCGGACTTGTCGAGTGAAGCCATTCGCTTGGCCCGGCTGATTTCGGAACTGCTACCTGATCCGGAAGTAATTGGACTCCTGGCCCTGATGTTACTGCATGAGTCCCGCCGTACTGCCAGGATGTCGGATCAGGGGGATATCATTCTGCTGGAAGATCAAGACCGCTCACAGTGGGATCAGGAATTGATCGCTGAAGGACAGCAACTTGTCGAACGGTCTCTCCGTTCCGGCCGGATTGGGGTCTACACGATTCAGGCGGCGATATCGGCCGTGCATGCAGATGCCGCTTCTGCAGAAGCGACCGACTGGTCTCAAATTGTTGCCCTTTACGATGTCCTGTTGCGAGTCCATGCCTCGCCGGTTGTCGAATTGAATCGGGCCGTGGCTGTCGCCATGCAGCGTGGGCCCGCCGCCGGTTTGGAGGTGATTGATACAATTCTCGCCCGTGGCGAATTGGTGCGGTACCACCTCGCCCATGCGGCACGAGCCGACCTTCTACGTCGACTCGGTCAGATTCCAGAGGCAATCGACGCGTACAAAACCGCCCTCACGCTCACCGACCAAGAACCAGAACGGCGGTTCCTGTCCCATCGTTTAGCGGAACTATCGGCCACCCCCTGAAACCGCTTTTACGAAAGCGTGGGGATTGATTGGCTAACTCATAAGTCATTAGCCGTCAGCGGCTTATGGAGTGTGTTGGATAATTCCGCAAATTTTTTTGACAGCGGGTGTCGATTGCAGTCAGCTTCGTTCGACCACTTCATGAAAGTCGGTTCAACTCAGTGAGGCAACCGACGCATTACGTCACAAACGCTGGGAACCGCAATGAGATTTATTTGCCTGGGATACGTTGATGAGTCGAGCTGGGAAGGCAAATCCGAGGTGGAACGGCAGCAGCTGATATCAAAGTGTTTTGACTTCGATGATGAGTTGAGAGCGGGTGGGCATATGCTCGGCGGCGAGGCCCTTGGTTCGGCTCACGAAGCAGTAACACTGCGGACGAAGAATGGATTCGTTGACATCACGGACGGGCCGTACGCGGAAACGAAAGAGGCTCTCGGCGGAATTCTGCTGTTGGAAGCACGTGATTTGAATCACGCTATTGCTCTGATGTCGAAGCATCCAGGCGTCACCATCGGACCGTTCGAGATTCGAGCCGCCGACGAGCAGATCAATGCAATGGCTGCGGAGCGACAAGCGGCCGCCGTTCGGAACATTGAGCAGATCGAACAGCCGTCAAGTCAAATGCTTCGGGAGGCTTTGGAGTTCAGCTATAAATGGATTAAGCCACTCGCGGACGACTTAGCCGACGCACCGATGACGTCTCCAACTCCGACCCCGGGAAATCATCCGGTTTGGATCATGGGGCATCTGGTGTATTCCAGCGCGGGGCTGCTGGCGATGATCAGCGGCGAAGCAAGTCCCTATGAGCACTGGAAAGATCACTTTGCTGGTGGAACCCAACCCCGACCCGACGCAGCGAGCTATCCCGATTATGCGGAAATTTTGCAAGCGTATGACGCAACCCATCAAACGGCACTCGGACTTCTCGAAACAGTGATCGAGACCGGTCTGAATGAGCCACCGCCCGCCGTCTGGGACAGCGTGCGGGACGACCCGTCGTTTCAAACTATCGGCAAGCTATTTCTGTTTATCTCCATGCACGAAATGTCGCATCGGGGGCAGTTGGCCGACACGCGACGAGTTTTGGGACGCAAGCCGTTTGCGTAAGTCTTACCGACAATCATCAATCTTCTGGAAGTCATTCATGAGCAAAAGCATTTTCGTCAATCTTCCTGTGATCGACCTGCAGAAATCGAAGACGTTTTACGAGGTGTTGGGATTTCAGAACAATCCCCAATTCTCTGATGAAACAGCCGCTTGCATGGTTTGGAGCGACGCAATTTACGTCATGCTGCTGACGCATGAAAAGTGGCGGACATTCACAGAGCGTCCGATTCCACCCACCAACTCGAGTGAAGTGATGCTAGCACTCACCTGCGAGAATCGCGAAAACGTCGACAATCTCAATAGGCTTGCAAACGAGAATGGAGGAACTTCCGACATCAATCGGTCGCAAGATCACGGCTTCATGTACAGCCGAGCAATCGGCGATCCGGATGGCCATGTCTGGGAGTTGTTCTGGATGGATCCTGCAGCCATCCAGTCGTAAACCCAGCAAGCAGGAACGTGACCACAATAACAAAACTCCGAATCGACGAGGACAATTCCTATGAGAGTGATGGTGATCGTGAAAGCATCCCCCAGTTCCGAAGCGGGGGAGATGCCGAGTGAGCAGTTGCTAACCGAGATGGGCCAATTCAACGAGGAGTTGGTCGAAGCGGGCATTATGCAGGCCGGCGACGGACTCAAGCCGAGTTCCGAGGGCGTTCGAGTGCACTTCAGCGGCTCCGGACGGACAGTTCACGATGGTCCCTTCGCGGAGACGAAGGAATTGATTGCGGGGTACTGGTTGTGGGAAGTCGAGTCGATGCAGGAGGCGATCGATTGGGCCAAGCGTTGCCCCAATCCGATGATGGAAGATTCGGATATCGAAATTCGTCCTCTGTTTGAGTCGGCCGACTTCGGTGAAGAACTGACACCAGAACTCCGTGAGCAAGAGAACCAATTGCAAACCGACATCGCCATGCGAGCGGCGACGGTTCAAACCTATTTATTTTTCAACGGACGCTGCGAGGAGGCGTTGGAGTTCTACAAGACGGCCGTCGGTGCGAAAATTGGAATGGTGATGCGTTTCAACGAAAGCCCCGAACCGATGCCACAAGATATGATTCCGCCTGGCTTCGAAGACAAGGTCATGCACTGTGCATTTACAATCGGTCAGACAACTGTGATGGCGTCGGACCATCCGGCAGACGTGCCGCAGTTCGGTGCCTTCCGGCTTGCTTTGACCGTCCCCTCTAGAGCAGATGCCGACCGCGTGTTCGATGCACTCGCCAAAGGGGGCAAGGTCGACATGCCGCTGAGCGAGACCTTCTGGTCCCCGCATTATGGAATGCTCACCGACAAATTCGGCATTGGCTGGATGGTAATGGTTTGCGGTGAAAACAGTTGCTAGCAATCAAGAACTCTCGGACATAATACTGAGTCGGGTCACAACTACCAACCGGAGCAAACGCTGATGAAATACATGCTGCTGATCTACGGAGCCGAGGATTGCTGGACGGAAAATGAGCGTACAGAATGTATGCTGGAATCGATGCGTATCTGCGACGAACTCGATGCCGAGGGAAAGTGGATCGCTTCGTCACCTCTGCACTCGGTCACGACTGCAACCTGTGTGCAAGTTCGCGATGGGCAACGTCAGGTGACGGACGGCCCTTTCGCGGAGACCACCGAACAGCTTGGCGGTTATTACGTCATCGACGTTTCCAGTGAAGACGAGGCAATTGCAATCGCTAGCCGACTCCCACCGGCAAAGAAGGGGACAGTTGAAGTTCGACCGTTGCTACCACTGCCCGATTCCTTGGCACTTCCAAAGGGGGACAACAACTCGCTGGCGACCACCGACGGAAACACAACCAAAGACTATATTCTGCTAATATACTCTCAAGAAGGCGTTTGGCCGCCTGAAGAACATGCACGTGCGTTGGCGGAATCGATTGAGCTATGTCATCAACTCGATGCAGACGGACAATACATGGCAGCTGCTCCACTACAGTCACCAGCAACTGCGAAGAGCGTGCGGGTCCGGAAGGGAGACCAAGTTGTTGTCGATGGTCCATTTCCGGAGACAAAAGAACAACTAGCCGGCTATTTTCTGATCCGTGTCGCCAACTTAGACGAAGCGATCGCAATCGCCGCCCGCATTCCCGGAACACGGCGAGGAACGACAGAAATCCGCCCCCTGTTTCCATTACCGGAACAGCCGCCGACAGAGACCGAACTCACAACCACTGCTGAGTCAAACGCTACTCAAAACGATTCCATCAATGCGTGATCAAGCAACGCCGAATTCTCCATTGAAAAGAGGACTTCAATAATGATGCCAACCAAACAGTCACTGTTCGCCCTGACAATGTTAACACTCCTTAGCGGAACGGCCATCGCACAAGAGCAACCCGAGTTCCCTGGCCCGACGAAAGAGCATCAATGGCTCAAGAAGTTTGTTGGAGAATGGTCAATGACGTCCAAAGCAACGATGGGCCCAGACCAACAGCCGATCGAATGCAGCGGCACGATGCAGGCTCGCATGATTGGCGAGTTTTGGGTGGTCAACGAAATGAAGAGCACTTCGCAAGGAATGACGGGGAAGGGCTTGCAGACCATTGGCTATGATCCCGACAAAAAGAAGTACGTTGGAACGTGGGTCGATTCGATGACAAACCACATCTGGATCTACGAGGGCACCGTTGACGAAACCGGCAAGAAAATCACACTCGAAGCGGTCGGCCCCAATATCTTTGCTGATGGCAAGCTCAATAAGTTCCGCGACTCTTACGAATTTCAGTCGCCGGACGTCATGATCGTAACATCTTCCATGCTGAACGACGATGGCAAATGGGTTCCATTCATGACAGGCACGTCTCGACGGAAGAAACCCGAAGATAAATAAGCCACGCCCATCTCAGTGCGATTGTGAATCGTGTTCTGATCACCCTCTCTCAAGAATTTCGCGACATGCAATTCCAAAATAAAATCACTCCGTTCCTCGGATTCAATCACGAAGCCAAAGACGCGGCTGAATTCTATGTGTCGATCCTGCCCGAGTCGAAGATTCTTCGAGTGATCGAGAATCCCCATACGAGTGATGTCATGACGGTGGAATTCGAGTTGGCCGGACTGACATTCGTGGCATTGAACACAGGGCAGCCGGACTGGAAGTTTACCGAGGCGTTCTCGTTGGCCATCAGTTGCGAAACTCAAGAGGAGATTGACGAACTGTGGGGCCAACTGCTTGAAGGCGGCGAGGAGATGGCGTGTGGCTGGCTGAAAGACAAGTTTGGCGTCCGCTGGCAAATCGTCCCACGAGCAATTGGACAGATGATCGGCGACGCCGACCCAACTCGCGGCAAACGCGTCTTCGATGCGATGTGTCAGATGATCAAGTTCGACATTGAGAAACTTCAAGCCGCCTATGATGGATAACTCTTAATCGACGGTATCTCGTTCACCAGATACCGTGGGGCAGCTTCTCAACAGGCTCGTCTTTTTTTGTTCTCACTCAACAACTACCGGTCAATTCGATCGAGCGTCACATCACCGGTTCCATCAAGGGATACATTCTTGGCCAACGGGAACTGGTGCGAACGGCTTTCGAGAAAGTGCATGAAGTAGCCCGCGGTGTTCGGAAACACGACCAGATCGCCAATCGCGACTCCTTCGGAAAACTGGAGGTTTCGCAAGGACAATAGTTCCGACTCTGTGCAATACGCACCGACAAGATAGCCGTTCATCGCATTGCTTCGATCGGCGGTGGGATGTGGTATGAGTAGCGGATCGACAAGAAAGTCGTCGCTACTCGTTCGACACTGCGTGCGGTTCATAGCCAGTCCGATGAACCAATCGCCAGACGTGTGCCGCTTGCGAAACACAACACGGGCGACAGTCATGCCGCAGCCATCAAGGACGCTCCGACCCGGTTCAGAGCGGAGTTGCAATGCACGATCGGCGAGCGCCTTTGCGATTGTGCTTTCCTCATAAGACGCATCGAGAATCCGGCCAAGCCAATCGGTTTGAACGGGACGTTGATAGTATGGGTAGGTGTTTCGTCGGCCATGGACCTCGCCGTTGACAACGGTGAATCCCAGCCCGTGATTGCGATACGTGATCGGTGTGTGTCGTCCAAGCAACGCTTCACGATGGGCGTTTTGGAAGGCGGTCCATTGCGTCTCGTCATCAAGGTACGACATGGGAATGCCGCCACCGATATCGAGGAACCGAATGTCGTGCCCGTGTGATCGCAGTTGGTCAATCAGCGGGAGACATTGTCGAATTGCCGATATGCGTTGGTCAGCGGAATATCCATCAAGATGAAAATGGAGGCCATCGAGCGTGACCAGACCGTCGGAGAAATTCTGGCTATGAATCGCCAGAAAGTCGAGCAGCTGGTGAATATCGATGCCGAACCGTGAGTGCAGTGTGTTGCCTTCATGGTCGAAGCCGCTGACTCGAAGGGCGATTGACGTCGGCCGTTCTCCGTTTGTCATCGGCTGGAGTTGCTGAAATTCGTCGGCGTTGTCGATCGCGATCGTGACTCGGTTGTGGACGCACTCAGCCAACAGGTCATTCGTCTTGATCGCGGCCGTGCATATTACATCCGAGCCGGTGATTCCACTCCCGACCACTTGTTGCAATTCCGGAAGACTGGCCACATCGATCCCAGTGCCGCAAGAAGCAGCAGCATCGACGAAGCTAAGGCACTTGTTGGCTTTTCGAGCGAAGTAAACACGAAAATCGATGCCCCGGCTTTGCGCCGTCGCAGTGAGTTCGTCGATGTTCCGCACGAGAGGTGCCGTGTTGATTATGTTTAATGGCGAACCATATTCCTCGACCCATTCGTGGAGATTTGGGCCGATGAGGGTTTCGGTCATCCATGGTTCCAGACGGGCATCCAAGGGAACAACGCCCCGGCAGTTCGTACGGAGATCCATTGTCTGATTCGAATGGGTGATTGTTGCTGTCTTCGTCATGAGTTTGTCTTGACCTTGGCGACCACTTCCGTGGCCCAGTTCTGAATGTGCGGTTGCAGTCGGCGACTCAGCGTGTCGTTGCCAAGCACGCAGCCCTCGGTAACCCGACCAAAGATGGCAATATCTTTCCACGTTTCACCTGAGGCGGACCGTGGACGACCGGCCCTTTCGATTTCGATGCCCGTCAATTGGTTGAGCCGACGGAGTCGCCCGCGTTTAACTTCTTTCGCGAGTGGCCCACCTGGAGCTAAGTCGGTCGGTGCTGGTAGGACAGCGTTCACGACGACATCGATATCGGCTCGACCAACGATGGATTCCTTGGGATCGGCGATATCGCTCAGATCGATCATTTCCGCTTCGATCAATGCCATGATCCGAGCTAAATTCTCGGCCGGTGGTCCATAGGCGATTCGTTCCATCTCCACAGCAATCGGCCGAAATCTTTCCCATGCCCCCGCGGTTAGCCCACCGTGGCTGACAACGTTCACCAGGACGGGATAAAGCTGTCGCCATGTTTCTGCCAGTGCCCACGCAGGAGTGACCGGTGATTTGCCATAAGCGACGGCAATCGACTGTCGCATCTCGACCAACGCACGCCGTGCTGCGAACCGAGTCGATCGCCAATCATTCCACCACTGGAATACGCAGGCGTCGATCCTCGTTTTGTCGAGAACTCGCTGTGCTGTGTCGAGAATCGGTTGCCAGATTCGCTCGTGGAAATGGGCCTTGTCAATTGGTAACAGTGTGTGTTGGAGGGAGTCGCGGCCTGCTTCCCAGATTTCATCGACTTTGTTCGAGACTTGAACCAGTGATGGAATCGGCTTGGCCAACATCGGACGCCCTGTACGAGAGAACGGAGAGATCACCCGCGGTTCATCTCCGGAAGAATGATACACGAAACCGTTGAGCGATCGTTGAAAGCGACCGCCTCGGCCTTCCGTCAACGACAAAGCGGCATCGATTGCTGTGAGTCCGAAACCACGGACAGCCACGGAGCAATTGGGCGGAACTTTCTCGGGCGTCAATTGCTCTTGGACCGGAAACACACTTTCAATGTGTTGGTCGGAACGGCGACCCGGATTCCTTTGGCATTTTCCGGCCCGCCAACCCTCATGTCCGACGGTCAGCACGACTTCGTCAACGTCGACAGACTCATTCGATGACTGGACACGCCATGAGGTGCCAATACGCTCAATGTCAGTGATCTTCTCCCGGTGAAGCGTGATCGTCGCGTATTGATCAATTACCCGCAACACCTGTCGATAACAATCGTGCAAGTATTCGCCCACAATCGAACGCGGTGCGTATCCCTCCGGAGCGGCGTATTCGGGATCGTGAATCGCAAGCCAATCAACAAGGTTGAGCTGGTCCCGCGTGCGGACTTCATCATCAATCCATGCATCGATGCGTTGAGATGCAAAGTTCATTCGCAGTATGCGTGGTTGATCGACTGCATAAACATTCCCGGCCCCGGGATGCGGGCTTGGTTCAAAGATTGTGATGTCAAAGAGTCTTGGTGCTATCGCATCGGATGAAACCCGGGCTAAGGTCCGACTCAGTGCATCGAGACAATAGAGTCCACGTGGTCCACAACCGATCAAAGCAAGACGGTAGGGCTTGCGGTGAAACAAGTTGGACCTGTAAGTGTCAGACGTAGCGGTTTGACGAAGCTCCATTACGATGCCACCGCCGAGAGTTCTTCTGCCTGATGTTCGCTTTCACGAATCGTAAGCGTGTTGATGTCGACCGGACCCACACGACCTTGGCTGGCGTTGACGCGTCGCTTAATTTCTTCAGCCGGAACCCCAATGGTTGCTTGCACCCAGTCGTCGTTGAAAACGGTGTCGAGGTACCGCGTGCCGGAATCGTGTAAGATGGCTGCACATCGTTTTCCCGCCAAACGTTCTTGGAGGGATCGCACTGTCTCTAACACACCGCCCGCCGAACCGCCGAGCAACACCGCTTCTCGCTGAGCCGCCCGACGACAACCAACAACGCAGTCAAGATCCGACACGCGGACGATGCGAGCAAATGTCTGGTCTCGCGCCAACGACGGTTCGTGTCCCGCTCCAAGACCGGGAATCTTTCGTTGCCCCGGTTTTCCACCAAACAAAACGCTCCCGACAGCGTCCACAGCCACCACCCGAGTTCTGCGACCTCGGGACTGCAAGTAGTTTCGACAGCCTTGAGCCGTCCCCGTACTGCTTGTTGCGACGAATAGGTAATCGACGTCACCATCAAGGGCCTCGTCAATTTCACGAATTGTCCCCAGCTCGTGAGAAATCGGATTCTGCAAGTTCGCGTACTGATTCGGCCAATAACTATTAGGAATCGTCTTCAACAGTTTCCGAACTCGTCGCAATCGTGCGGCGAGAAAATCACCGTGGTGAGGATTCGTCACCAGTTCGATTTCCGCGCCGAGAGCCCGCATGATCGCGATGTTCTGCGATTGAGCATTGGGATCGACCACACAAATCATTCGGAGTCCATGAAATCGGCAAGCCTGTGCCAACCCGATTCCCATGTTGCCAGACGATGATTCGATGATAGTCGTCAGAGGACCGACTTCGCCGCGTTCAATCGCCGTTGTCAACATCTGACGTGCAGGCCGGTCCTTCGCGCTCCCGCCAGGATTGCCATATTCGAGCTTGGCATACAGTTGAATATCGTCTCGATCGAGATAGCGGCGAAATTGAACGAGCGGCGTGTCTCCAATGGCATCGAGAACACCGTCAGTCACTCGCCCACGAGCCGAGATTCGGTCGGGATTTTGGGAATTATTTGGTTTGCAGATAGAAGTCTGCATTGAGTTTCGCCTCCGCCGTGGACCGGCATCGTGTTCAATTCTTTGAAGCATAGCGAATCCCAACAATGCAGATCGCGTGCCGGTCACGATGCGAGTATGTTGAAGCAACCCTAGAGTGCGTTTAGAGCCAACACCTCGGCTAAAAGAGTCGACGAGTCGCTCGATAGTTGACGCAATTGCGACCACCGCGGTTGTCCCGCGATCACGTGAACCACTCCACGCCCGCTTGATTCACAGCCCCGTCGCCGTCTTCTCGAAGCGTCTGCTGACCAGCCAGTTCGAGACGTTTTTTGCTCCGCTTTGCTAGCGTGATTCGAGTGTCTCGGTCAGTCGAAGCGTCGCGGGTGATGGCGGAAGTGTGGCAGTGAGATTCTTCTGGCGATTGTCTCGTCGCGATGTTCCGAGAAGTGCACAGTGGACTAATTCGCGGGTCCGGGAACGTTCTGATGTCATCGAGGTTCAGCCGCTCCGACTCGCTGAACTGGCGTGTTCATGCGAATAGAGAGTTTCGCGAGCCCGAGTGACTTTTCGATCGCGATAATTTTTTTGAGGAGTTCGTTGACATCGACATCGATGCCTGTAGTCTATTGAGACTGAATCTCAGTATTGTTAGCGACCTCGGTATAGCCAGCGAGCCATTTCAGCCAGCCAGCCAAGCGAGACCTTGCGAATTCGTGTTGTTTCGGACAACGAATGTTTCTCATTGGTCGAAAAAGGACTGCTGGAATGAAAGTTCATCCCGCCCCATCCGCGGCTTCTCGCCGGGGATTTACCCTGATCGAATTGCTGGTCGTCATTGCGATCATCGCCATTCTGATTGCCCTCCTCCTGCCTGCTGTACAACAAGCGCGTGAGGCCGCCCGCCGGACGCAATGCAAGAACAACGTCAAGCAAATCGTGTTGGCCACGCACAACTTCCATGACACCCATGGAAAACTGCCCTATGCTGTTCGTGATCGCGAAGAAGGTGACGATGGCGACACCTGGGCCACCGGATTCATTCAGATCTTGCCGTTCATCGAAAGTGATGCCATCGCCCAGAAATGGGATCCCGATGAACCGCGAAACAGCACGGTCGATTCCGACGGCGACGGTTATACAAATCACTCGCTACAGAGCCTGAAGATTCCGACGTTGCTCTGTCCGACCATGACGGAGCCAACGGGACCGCTCGGGCCATCCGGGGAAAACCGAGCCCCATGCAGCTATCTTTTCAGTGCCGGGACTCAAGATGTAAGCTCGCTGCACTATGGTGCCTATTCGCCGAGTGGCGTCCCGGCTTACGACGGTGCGGTTGTCCCGTACATCACCAACAGCTCGACGGATCCGAATCGGCGTCGCACCAAGTTTCGCGACATTACCGATGGGCTATCCAACACGTTTTTGCTTGGTGAGACCGACTTCGCACCACAGGGAGTTCCTTCGACGAGTATGGGGGGCGTTTGGGCGTACGGGTATATTGGCTATTCCTGGGGAACCACGCACAACAAGTTCAACAATCACAACAATACATCTGCGGTGTATGGTGCCTTCCGAAGCCAACATCCGGGTGGTGCCCACTTTGCGTTGAGCGATGGTAGCGTGCGATTCTTCGCCGAAAACACCGACGCAGCGATTCTCGATGCTCACGCAACCCGAGGCGGGGGCGAGGTGATTGCACAATGATTCGCCTTGCATCAATATTGTTAAGTGGCGTGGCCTTGATCGTCGGTTGTGGAGGCGAGGCCGTTGAGCAAACTGACGGACCGCCGCCGCCACTTACGATCGAAGCTTGGAAAGAGTTACCCATCCAAGAAAAATACGATGGGGCCACTTTCGAGCGTCTTAAAGATGCCGACCCCAAACTGAAATCGGAGCGGGCCTGGCACAAGTTCATGCGTGAAGTTGTGATCCCGGAACGCAATATTGATATTCCGCAGACGCCTGGTTCCTAGCCGTTGGAAAACACGTGAAAACGTTGCCACCGTCTGTGGCAAAGAAACGTGTCTTTCGCAGAGTTGATGGTGAAGTTCCGTATCGTTGGCACTCTCGTTGAAGTTGCTTCGGGCCAACAACCCTCCGCTTTATTGTTCTTTTGAGGGATTCGAATGATTCTCATTGCAATTGATTTGGCGATGCTCGCGGTGGGTGGACTGGCGGCGTTGGGCGTCGTCTTAATGCGAGCGAAATTCGCGTCGTGCGGTTTCGCCGCAATGCTTCTGGCGGTTACGTACCCGGCTTCGCTCGGATTCGCTGCGGACAATTGGACCTCGTTTCAGAACGGCGGCACTTTAGCCGTTCCTGCGAATACTGACACGCTCGAATGGAAGCAAGGATGGTCGCAAGACATTCCTGGGTATGGCCAATCGTCACCGGTGGTCTGGGGAGAAACTGTCTACGTGACATCCGTCAGCGGTCCTCAGAAGGAAACTTATCATGTCGTTGCTTACAAACTGAGTGACGGCAGTAAACTGTGGCAACACGATCTCAAAAACGCGACGCCTAGAGAGAACACCAGCTACGTGAGCAGAGCCGCTCCCACGCCCGCAGCAGATGCGAATGGGCTAGTGTGTTTCTTCGAGGGCGGAAACCTAATCGCTTTGACGCACGATGGGAAAGTCCGATGGGAACGTGACCTCGTCGAAGAGTTTGGTCCGCTGGATGCTCGGCATGGTCTTTCAGCATCTGTTGAGCAGACCGACACCAGTGCATTCGTTTGGGTGGAACGTTCCGAAGACCCTTATGTCATGTCGATCAACAAACAGACTGGCAAGACCGTGTGGAAAGTCGCCGGCATTGGTGCGACCAGTTGGGCCAGTCCGCGATTGGTTCCGGTCGGTGATGGGCATCATTTGGTGCTCAGCGGCATCGGTCATTTAGTTGGCCTTGACCCTACTACCGGCGAACGACTTTGGGAGTTTGATGGCATCTCGGGAAATTCGTCACCGACACCAATTCCATTGGGCGATGGTCGATTTCTGCAAGGTGCGACAGTCGGACGCGGCGAAGCCAGTTCCGGATCAGCCGCAAAATCGAACGGCGTGATTGGAATCACTCAAGCCTCCGATGGGAAATGGCAAGCCGATTACGTCTGGCAGGCCAAGCGGGCGACGTCTTCGTTCGGTTCACCGATCGCCATCGCTAATCGGTGCTACTACGTCAATGCAACCGGCGTTGTATACTGCCTCGATCTGAAGACCGGTGACGAGGTTTACGCCAAACGGCTCAAAGAAAGCATTTGGGCAACACCGGTCGCTATTGGCGGCGAAATTTTGTTCTTTGGGAAAGGTGGCAGCATCCGCGGAATTGCTGACGGCGAAGAATACGAAGCATTGAGTTCCGAAGCCGCCTGGGATGCTCCTACCGATGACGCTCCCGAGTCCGGCCGTGGTCGATCTTCGGGGCCAGTGTTGTACGGGGTCGCGGTTGCCGGCGAACGGGTCGTCATTCGTCGAGGCGACCAACTAACGGTGTGGACAATTCACTAATTCATTGATCACAAGCAAATTTCTCCCTGCATTTAAGGACATTCGATATGAAACAACGATTGATTCGCAGTGGTTTTCTCGGCCTCGCTTCGGCTCTTCTGGTGGCGAGTGCGGCGTCTATTGCACAGGCTCACTTTATTTTTCTCGTGCCTCAGTCGAGTGCTGGTGACACGAAACGCGTGGAGGTCTATTTCGGTGAAGATGCATCGCCCGCTGACCCATCATTCCTGAGTTACACCGAAGGAATGAAAACTTGGTTCGTCGGTCCAAAGGGCGAGCCAACTGTTTTGAAAATCAATCGAACGGATGAGTCGGTTTCGGTTGACCTCACCAAGAAGCAAGCGAACAGAGGAGTCGTGATCGCGACGCATGATCTCGGAGTCATGGATCGCGGCGACGCCAAATTCCGCCTAAAGTACTACGCCAAAACTGGTCCTGTATTAGGTTCCAAAGCCTGGAGCAAAGCAGACTGTTCCAAAGCCTTGAAGTTGGATGTGGTTCCCAAAGCCACCAAAGACGGCGTTGTGCTCCAAGTCAAGTTCAACGGGAAGCCTGTGGTCGGCAGTGAAGTGGTCGCAAGTGGGCCGGAACTAGCCGACTTCAACGGCACCACCGACAAGTCCGGCAAAGTGTCGATTGGTCTGGGTAAGCCAGGCATGTATTCGATTCGTGCCAAGCACGTTGAAGACGAAGCTGGAGAATTGGACGGCAAACCGTACCCAGAAACTCGGCACTACACGACCGTCGCACTTCGCGTCAAACCAGCACGCAAGAAGGCCGTTGCCGATCTCAAACTCGATCCACTCAAGCAATCTGTGACCAGTTTCGGCGGTGCTATTCTCGACGGCAATGTCTACATCTATGGTGGTCATACGGGTTCAGCTCACTCCTACTCAAATGAGGAACAGGGGCGTCAGCTACTGCGGTTGAATCTCAAAACCGGCCGATGGAACGAACTTGCGGATGGTCCTGGCTTGCAAGGGTTGGCCTTGGTGACAAATGGCGAGAAGTTGTACCGAATCGGTGGATTCACCGCGAAAAACGCTGAAGGCGAAGAGCACGATCTGTGGTCGCAGGATTCGGTCGCCGCTTTCGATTTGGAATCGAACGCCTGGAACGAAATGCCGTCGCTGCCGGAACCGCGGTCTTCATTCGATGCCTGTGTTCTGAACAACACGATCTACGTCATTGGCGGTTGGCAGCTCGCCGGTGACGACGAAAGCAAGTGGCACAAAACTGCTTGGTCGATGGACCTCGACGCGAAGAAGCCAGAGTGGAAAGCGTTGCCAACGCCTCCGTTCCAACGCCGAGCATTGGCTGTGGCTGCTCACGATGGCAAGGTCTATGCGATTGGCGGCATGCAAGAAACCGGCGGACCGACAACCCGCGTCGATGTCTTCGATCCAAAGTCCGGCGAATGGGCGGAGGGGCCGAGCTTGGTGATGACCGAGAAACCGGCGGAGGAGGAAGGCGAAGATAATCGTCGCGGTCGCTTCTCTGGTGGAATGACCGGCTTCGGCGCGTCTGCATTTGCCACTGGCGGTCGGCTTTACACCAGTACCATCAATGGCGACTTGCAACGTCTCTCGAAAGATGGCAAGAAATGGGAAATCATCGCCCAAACTCCCACTGCTCGGTTCTTCCACCGGATGCTTCCTCTCGACAAGTCACGCTTGATCGTCGTCGGAGGAGCCAGCATGGCGTTCGGGAAATTCGACGAAGTCGAAGTCCTCAACGTCGACGGTGAGTAGTCTGAAAATGCTGGTTGTTTGCGTCGCGGCTCTGAGTGAACGATTTGTGTTGCTCGTTTCCATTTTGGGGTTTTTACTGAAAATTCTATGAACAGTTTTCTCTCTTCACTCGCTTGGAGCGTCGCGATGCGGTGTTTGGTTGCGATGATGTTGCTCGGCAGCGTTCCCGCATTCGGCTGGGACGCGAAGCCGACAGCTAGTCGTTCGGCTTATGACTACATGCACGAAGCCCACAACGCCCGGACCGTTTGGCGTGACTTCCCAGGTTTCACGGCAGACATTGTCGTGACGACTGACGGCGAATCTTACGCTGGAAAAATCATTGTCAAAGCCGACTTGAAATACGAATTGAACATTGACGATGCCGCCCGCGAACCGTGGGTGAAATCAAAACTTCGGTCGGTCATTTCTCATCGTCGCCCTAGCAAAATGTCTGATCGTGGCTACGCCTTCGCGGACACGGGCGATGATGGGCCGGGTGTGCTCATCGCTCAGAAGGATGGCTCGGGAGTTTTTCGGCTGGTCGATGGCACGATTCATGAAGTGCTGAGAAAGTCGGACGAAAGTTGGTTCGAGATCACAAATCTGGATCAGTTCAAAACACCCGAAGGAACGTTTCTGCCGCAAGTGAGTGCCGTCGTCTATCGCGACCCGGCAACGGGGGACATCCAGTCGCAGCGGTCGAATCTCTTTACCTGGACAGAAGTCGGAGACTTTTTTCTACCGAAACGGACTCTCACGATCGACGTCGGCGACGCTGGCAAGCGGTCCATGCGAGAGCTGATTTTGAGCAATCACAAACTCAGCCGACCGATTACGGTTTCTTCAGATTGACTGAAATTGCATAAGCCGCCGGTCGAATCGCTCACAAGCTTCGACACGGCGGTTTATCAAAGAATTTTCTGCAAAGACCAACACCACAAATGTCTGCAGGCGACCATGGGTTGATTCGTCTGCAGCAGTGATCGAACTCTCTCGCGTTCTCTCGTGATTGCCTGACGGAACGGCAACTGTCTTGCTACTTCTTTGCCGCATTAGCCACGTTCGTCTGCGGCAGCCATTTCGCGTGTTCGGCGATCGTCTTCGCAAAGGCCGGATCACCCGCGAGGTTCTTCCATTCCTGGGGATCGTTGCGGTGATCGTACAATTCCTGGCTACCGTCCGCATAGCGGATATACCGAAAATGCTCGGAACGGATGGCGTGATTATTTCGTCCGTACGTGCTAATCGCTGGTCGTTTCCATGAGGCTTTGGGATCAGCCAGCAGCGGTGACAGATCGACGCCTTCCAAATCATCGCGTGCGGGCAGTCCGCAGAGTTTGACAAGCGTCGGATAGATGCTCAGCAGCTCCACCGCCTGGGAACAGCGTTGCCCACCACTTTGACCGGGTCGACAGATAATAAAGGGCACTCGCGTGGAACGTTCCCACAAAGATTGCTTAGCCCATCGCTGTTTCTCACCCAGATGGAACCCGTGATCGGACCAAAGCACAATAATCGTGTTCTTCGCGTAGGGACTGGCATTGAAGACATCTAACAATCGCCCCACCTGAGCATCCGTGAAACTCGTGGAAGCCAGATACGCTTGAACGGCAGCCCGCCACTGCATATTCTCGACAAACCACTGATGCGACGGCGGCGTGGGGTTGTTCGTCAACGCAATCGCGGCCTGTGGAAGATCGTCGCGATCATCGTCTTTGACTAGCGGAAGTTTCACATCCGCCAGCGGTCGAGTGTCAAAGAAGCGTTGCGGAGCGTACCACGGCACATGCGGGCGATAGAAACCGACTGCCAGAAAAAACGGCCGCTTGTGATCCCGCTGCAACTGAGTGATGGCCCAAGATGCATCGCTGAAATCGCTGAAATTCTCCTCGGCATACTGCTGCGGACCGTAGTCCCACAACCCACTGCCGGTTCCTCTGATCTGCACCAGACGGTCGTCGATTTTCAATCGTTGCCCTGGTCGCGGTCCTACTGTTTCAAACGATGCCTCATCGACCCGCGAGCCGTGATAAATCTTGCCGGTCGTCAACGTCTTGTAGCCGTGTTGTCGAAAGTATTGCGGCAGCGTGATGCGATCACGGTTGCGTTTCGTCGTGCGAAACCACGGCCTGTTCTGGTAGATGCCGGTGGTCGAAGGACGCAGACCGAGCATCACACTCGTCCGAGACGGATTGCAGATCGGAGCTTGACAGTGAGCGTTCGTAAACAGTGTGCCCTGCTTCGCCAAAGCATCGATGTGCGGGGTGTCGGCTTGAGGATGCCCGCCCAGGCAACCGGTCCAGTCGTTGAGATCGTCGATCGCAATCAACAGGACGTTCGGACGATCGGCCGCCGACAACGATGCCGAGCAAAATCCAGCAATTCCACAAGCGATGAGCAGCGTAATTCTCATACTGATTTCTCCGAGCGACCTTTGACTGATGATAGAGTTTCCACCATACCGGAACGTCCGTGTCGTTTCACCACACTCAATACCACGTTACATGGCCCGCAAAACCTTGGCCTCAAGCAACGACGCTTAGTTGACTTGGACGGACACAGTCGACGAGGCCGGGAGGTCGGTTCCTGAAGCGGAGTCGACTGTGTTCTAGTAGATTTTGCTGCCCGCCTAATTAGGTCATCGAACTGGGGACATTTTTTGCTGCCCGTGAAAATAGACGTCCGCCCGATCGTAGAGCCAAGAAGGATAAACCTTTCTTCTCTAGGAGAGAACGTTTTGTGTGAACCGGATTGGCTGACTGACGAGATATTTGTGATCGAGTATTTCCTTTCTCCAGAGGAATGCCTGCGTTACATCGACTGGAGCGAGTCGATCGGCTACGAAGACGCCTTGGTCAGTTCCCCGAGCGGTCATGTTCTGCGGACCGATGTGCGGAACAATCAGCGGGTCGTCTTCGACTCACCAGAATTGGCAGCGGAACTCTGGGAACGGGTCGAGGACCTTATGCCTATGGAGATCGAAGACGAGCTGAACGAGCCTTTTCATCCCATCGGTCTCAACGAGCGGTTGCGGTTCTACCGTTATGATCCCGGTGAGCAGTTCGATTGGCATCGGGATATTCCGTTCGAGCGTGAGAACAATCAACGCAGCTTCTGGACATGGATGATCTACCTCAACGATGGCTTTGAGGGAGGAGAAACGTCCTTCGACGATTCGTACTCCAGCGAACCCTTCGACCCTTTCCATGTCTCCCCGCAGACCGGCACGGCACTTTGCTTTGCCCACCACGTCTACCACAAAGGCGAGCCCGTTCTTCGGGGGCGGAAGTATGTCCTGCGGACGGATGTGATGTACGCACCGTGGTAAATTTCGGCGTTTTGTAGCTCCATGCCCTATAATGGGACGAGTGATCTGCCCGAGCCCTATTGGAAATATTCGTACTACGAGACACCATGATTCTCCATGTCGATATGGATGCGTTTTACGCCTCGGTCGAGGAGCGGGAGAATCCCCGACTCGTCGGACGGCCGGTGATCGTGGGGGGCACTCCGGAGGGACGCGGGGTGGTTGCGGCTGCCAACTATGTCGTACGGAAGTTTGGGGTCCATAGTGCGATGCCGACCGCGACAGCACTTCGGCTCTGCCCCGACGCAGTTGTGCTTCGGCCTCGCATGCGTTTCTACGCCGAGGTTTCCCGGCAGATTCGTGATGTGTTTTTCCGCTACACACCGCTGGTCGAACCTCTCTCCTTGGATGAGGCGTTCCTCGATGTGACCGGTAGCGTGAAGCTTTTGGGCTCCGTGGCCGAGATCGCGAGGCAGATCAAACACGACATTTGGTCGGAAACCGGTTTGGTGGCCTCTGTGGGTGTGGCTCCGAACAAATTTCTAGCTAAGATCGCCAGCGATCTACGAAAGCCGGATGGATTGGTGGTCGTGGAACCGGATCGGATCGAAGAGTTTCTCGATCCTTTACCGATTGGACGTCTTTGGGGAGTCGGCAAAGTCACTGGAAGTGCGTTCGACCGTTTGGGCATCACGACCATTGGCGAACTGCGGCAACTCGATCCTCAGGTTCTTCATCAACACTTTGGTCAGCAGGGGAACCATTTCGCCAAACTGGCCAGGGGACATGATAAACGCTCGGTCGTCCCTGATCGGGAAGCGAAGTCCATCTCTCATGAGACAACGTTCGCGGCGGATATCTCCGATAGCGAAGCCCTTCGCGCGTGGTTACTGGAACTGACCGAACACGTGGGACGGCGACTACGGCAGCAACAACGACGTGGCCGGACCGTGAACCTCAAACTCCGATTCGCCGACTTTCGGACCATCACCCGAGCCAAAACCTTGGCACGCAGCACCAATGTTACCGGCGAGATTTGGGAAGCGGCGAGCGAACTCTTGATGCAGGTGTTGAGGCAACGGCACCCGGGGATTCGTCTGTTGGGAGTCGGTGTTAGCAGTTTTTCAACGAACGCATACGTGCAGAAAACGCTGTTTGGAGAGGACGGTCATCACAAGCAGCAACAACTGGATGAAGTCGCCGACGCCGTCCGGGCCAAGTTCGGCAACTCAGCATTGGATCGCGGCAGCGGACTCTTGCACAATGCACGTCACCGTCCGGAGCCAAGACCGAATGAAGAGCCAGGGACGTCCACTTGATCCGGCCATATTTACCGACGAATGATCTCGAAAAGAGAGGACGAAGAATGCAGATTTGGGTCGACGCCGATGCTTGTCCGCAAGAAACTAAGGAGCTGTTGTATCGAGCGGCGAAGCGGACGGAAACACGACTCACGCTCGTGGCCAATCAGCCGCTCCGTATCCCCCGCTCCGAATTCATTGATAGCGTGCAGGTTTCATCGGGGGCAAACGTCGCGGATCAATATATCGCCGAACGGGTAGAGCCTGGTGATTTGGTAATCACAGCCGATATTCCGCTAGCGGCTGATGTCGTTGCAGCGGGCGGTCAGGCTTTGAATCCTCGCGGGGAACTGTACACGGAGGCAAATATCGGTGCACGACTTGCGGCCCGTGATCTTCTGGACGAACTTCGCGGAGGAGGACAGATCACGGGTGGTCCGTCAAACTACAATGCGAAAGACAAGCAAGTCTTCGCCAACCAACTCGATCGTTGGCTGACCAAAGCAAAAGCTTGAACGAACAGCGGGTCTTGAATCTATATTTGGTGGGTTGATGACTCGCACAACAGTCGACGGAGGGACAATCGATCGAGCATTGCATCGTCGACTAATACGCCGATTCCAGGCTCGACGGGAACACGGACTTCAGCACCAGCGCGATGGAACTGCGTGATGTCGACGAAGTGATCCAGCGTCTCCTGCACCAGTTCGATACCGTGATCCGCCGGGTGACGGAAACCCGGGAGTGTAGCCAGGGCGAGTTCGCTAGCCATGGATATCCCCGAGCCCGTTCGCCGACCACACCACACGGGAATCTGACGTGCATGGCACCAGTCGTGAATCCGTTTGGCCTGCGACAATCCGCCGACACGCCCGACCTTGATATTGACAATCTTGCAGGCATCGAACGTGACGGCATTCTCAACCATCGAGAGGTCGTGTGCGCCTTCGTCCAGGCATAGTGGCGTGTTGAGTCGGCTCGCCAACTCGCGGTGGTGGACAAGGTCTAGCGACGGAAGAGGCTGTTCGAGCATCAGCATTTCATGCCGGTCGAGTTTGGCGAGATGATCGAGATGCTCCGGCAGGTACGCTGCATTGGCGTCAGCCATGAGTGTGATCTCGCCAAAATGTTCTCGAATCATCGCCAGTGGCTGATCATCCCAACCAGGTTGGACCTTGATCTTAATTCGCCGAATGCCAAGTTCGAGAGCCGACTCGATGTCTTGAAGAAAGGTTTGTGTGTCCGCCTGGATGGAATGGCTCGTGCCAACTTCAACGGTCTCTCCTTGACCGCCGAGCAATTGCTGAATCGATTCGCCCTGAATCTGACCGAGCAAATCCCAGTAGAGATGCTCGACAGCAGCCTTTGCATAGTCATGACCACGCACTGATTGCCAAGTCTGACACACTTCCTCGATAGAACCAAACGAACGCCCTAACAATGGCGGCAACAATACCTCTGTGATAATGTCCCAGACGGTCGCCACCGTTTCGGAGGCATAGAATGGCCGAGCATCAATGTTCGCCTCACCATAGACGACCAAGTTGTCTGCTCGACCTCGCAACACAACAAACTCGCGAGCCGTAACCGCCCCTAAGCTGATTCGGAAGGGATGTGCCAGACGACGCTGGACGTGTAGTAGCTCAACTTGGTCAAGTCTTAGTGTTGCCACTCGAATCGGTACCCTCAAAAAGACGCCCATGTGATTGCGGGCTGCAACACATTCTTGTATACAATCGACGTGCCGATCCTAGTCTGCTTTCCATATAGAATTCAGCACGTTCACTGTGCGGTCGGTTAGAACTTGCCCCCTTCTGCACCGACCTTGTTGCTTTCCACAATCGCACTGTATCCGCCTCCGAGTTCTGCACGTTTACTAGGGACGTAAGAACCAGGACCAGCCAATTGCACAATAAATGTTTGTAACGCCGGACTGCGTGCCTTCATTTGGATGCCAAAATCGGTGAACAACTCGAACGGATTCGTCGCGATAGCGACGTCGCCAAGCCGAATGGCATGAAGTTCCATTGGATAAGTCCGAATGTCTCCCGCCTGTTGGCGTTCGAATCGATCGACGGCCGCTTGATGCCAGAGCGTTCGTCGTTGGTTCCGAGGATCCTTCGAAAGTTCGGCTACTTTTGCTCTGATGTCCGTTGCTTCTTTCTTCGTCACGATTCGCTCAGGCAACTCGATTTCCTGGACTTTGTGAACGAGCACAACGTCGCGATGACGTTCTTGCTTTGCACCGGCGTAAGCCTCTTCCCAGGCTGAAACAATTCGACGAGCGATGTCGTCGAGACGGTCGAGACCACGCAGTTTTCGCATTCGTTCTTCGGCAGCTTTGCGGTACATCAAATGGGGAGATTGATCGCCCGCCGCACCGGTCCAACCGAGCACGAGCAGGTCTTTGCCGTGCTTCTTACGCAAACGTTCCCGCACTTGATGCCAGAAGTCGGCATTGACAGCGGAGCGTCCTTCGACCTCCTGCGAGGGGCAAGCTACGTTGATTGCGGTCGCGAACAACTTGTCGTTTTCATCCCAAAAACACAGCACCTCGACACCGTGATCTTCATAGCCCTCAATGACGCGGAAGTTTGCTTTGTTTGTCGCACCATACATCTGAGCTGTGCCGTTGGCGTAGACGCTACGGCGATTTAATGCGACAACGGCATACCCGAGGCCCCAGCCAACACGTCCCGGCTTCCGAGTTTGCCACGCTTTGATGGAGGCATCCGCAACTTGATCGGCCAGGAATTCAACATACTCTTTAGGCTGGATAATTCCGTCCTTTGGCAGTTGATACGCACCTTCCCGCATCACCGGTGCTGTGTGAGTGTGAGTCGCGTTGAGGAAAAGTTTCTTGGTGTCGAAGTCCGTGAGCTTTCCCCTCAACCGCTCCCGGACCTTTTCAAGAATTCCTTCGCGGATTGCGACCAGATCACATGACACCATAATGGCTTGGTCAAGGATTTTGTCGCCGTCACGCGATTCCAACGCCAACGCCGTTGCGGTTGCAGGAGTTTCAACCTCCTTCGCGATCCGAGTTCGCATTTGGCCCGACAAAGCGACCGGTTTGTCGGGCGTGATGCTGACAGTCGAACCACCAATGTGTAATTCGGCCGCCGCACTGTGCGAACTGGCAACAATAAGCCAACTCACCGTCAGACCAACACATAAAACGATGTGCCGATGAAAGCAGAGTTGTCGCCGCGTTGCGTGCTTGTCTTGCATGATCAATTTCCGTGAACCCCGCTTGACTACTTTTCGGAAGACTATCGAGGTTCACATTGTATTGCGAAAGTCTGTGGTCACAACTCAAATAAGCCGGGTTTTATTTGATTCTCAGTTTGTGTCACTCCACCGTTAGGGACTCGACTTGATAGGTGTCAACTCAAGTTTACGGAATTCGACCTCGGCTCCTTCGGCCTGCAAAGAAATTTGGCCTTCGGTGGCTGTGCAGTCATATCCCTCGTTGACAAGATCACCATTGACCCAAACGCGGATCTTGTCGCCGAGACATTCAATGACCATTCGATTCCACTCACCCAACGGTTTCTCGCTATCGTCAGTGAGATTTGTAATGTGACGCGACTGGCCCTGCTTGCCTCCCCAATTCTCCTTGGGGCCCTTACGGCGTGCTTCCATATTGGGGACTTTGATATCCTCATGAATACACCAAAAATCGCCGGCGGCCTGATGCTGCATCTGTACCTCTAGCGATGCCGGAAACATTCCGTAGAGCACGCGAGGGCGTTTGCCATCTGTATGCACCAAGACACCACAGTTGCCAGGTTTTCCCGGGAAGCGGTATTCGACTTCCAGGCGGTAGTTCTGAAATGACTTCTTCGTGATGAGGTGACCGCGTGGCACTCCCATGCTCACGAGCTTCCCGTCGCGAACGATGAAGCTCGGTTGAATGTTTGGGTTCTTGTCTGCATCTGGAACGTCGGGATACCAGCCTTCGAGATCTTTGCCGTTGAATAGTGAGATTGTCTTTGATGTGGGGGCATCGGCCAGTGCTCGGGGCAAAACTAAAGTCGATTGCAATGTCACAGTGGCAAATACGACCCAGCTTGTCATTGGAAATTTCATCATTGAGAAACCTTCTAAGAACTACTTTGTAGGAGTGAAATTCGGAGGGAAATAGACTCGCACGTCGGGATGTGTTGTGTATAGTCGATACCGCTCCCCATCATGAACGAGTTGACCGCTAGAGTTGTTGGTGCGGATGATCGGATTGCCGGGATACTTCTTCCAGTCTACCAAGTCATCTGAAACGGCTAGACACGTCGTCCAAGGACCTTTCCAGCTTGGATGCCCATTGGCATGATAGACACCGTAGTACCGTCCTTGATAGCCAATCACTTGGTTCAATGCGATCGCATGTCGATCATACTCAGCAGGTCCAAGACCGATCACAGGTGTGTCTTTGACATTCGTCCATACTTTACGGTCGGTCGATTTTGCCAGCCAGACGCCCTGATCACGGCGTTCGTAGAATAGGTACCAGGTGTCCTTTTCGATCCACAACGTCGGTGTTCCGTAGGGGCCAGGGGATATTGGTGAACCGTCGCGCTGGCGGACATCGAGTCGGCCAACTTCCGTCCAATGGACACCATCCCGCGAAGTTAGCATATGTGGAATATCGTCACGGCCTTCGGCGACCATATAGAAGAGATCGTCATGACGTACGACATGGACATCCTCGGTCCAAGCTGCTTGATAAATTGGATTGTCTGGGTGGCGTTTCCAATTCAAGCCGTCTAGTGAGGTGGCATATCCAAGCATTTTCGTTGCAGTTCGTTCACCGTTGTAGCCCGTATACCACAGATGCCATTCGTCGTTGTGTCGCAGAATGTAACCACGTTCCCGTATTTTCCGGTCCCATGTCTCGGAGTCGGTTCCTGCGAACAATGGATACCGTTGATACGGAACAAAGTGTACCAGTTCATCGGGAAAAAGTTCTTCGGCTGTAACGAAAGAAGGCTCGGCGGCGTTGAGGTTGAACAGCACCACAATAACGATTCCAGCAATCGGCCGGCGTTTCATATTTTCTTTTTCCTCGGAGGCATCAGTGAAGTTCGTGTGATTAACTCGAGCTGATTCTATCGTACTTCAACCAGTTCCAACAAACCCCCGTCCCGATTTGCTTTTCCTAGCGACTTCTTGACCAATGCGACCAGTGAAATCGGTCTGGGCTTCAAACTACTGATAGCCACTCGTGTCATCCATCATCTTGGGCAAAAACAATTCTCGTTTCTACCGATTCTTGACTTGGCTTCCGCTTTACAGAACCAAGGCCAGGTTGGCCAGCAAGCAGCCCAACGCTGTCGTCGACAAAAGCACTTTCACGGTTTCGGTGCCCTTCGCTTGGTCTATTCATTCTTCTATATTGTATGTGTTTGTGGATGGGCAAAGGCTCGGCCGTTGCTCAATTTTCTGCTTGTTGCTGAGCAAGAATCAAACCTCGTCAAGTGGTCAGACAAATATGGAACGCAGTATGCCGCTCATTCGTCGTCGTGAATTTCTCCAATCTTCCGCCGCTCTGATGGCTGGGACGCTGGCGTGTCAGTCAGCATTCGCGAACTCCTCGAAACCACCGCGGATCCTGCTTCGCTCGTCTTGGCAGACGGTGAACATTGGTGACATCGCACATACGCCGGGCGTGCTTAGCATTTTGCGTCAGCATTTGCCGGACGCAGAAGTCACGTTATGGCCGTCGTTGCTGGACAATGGTGTCGAAGAACTGCTGCTCCGCGAGTTCCCAAAACTCAAAATTGCGAAACGAGGTAGTCAAGAACTGGATCGTGCCTTCGACGAATGTGATTTCCTACTACATGGATCGGGGGCGTCGGTCGTGGCACAACGCGATCTGGTTCACTGGCATGAGAAGACTGGTAAACCCTATGGAATCTACGGTATCACGTTGCCATTGAAGAAGTCTTCTTCGACCTCGGCCCAATCACAAGATGCGATGGCACGTTCGGTCGACGTTTTGAGCCAGGCTCGCTTTGTATTCTTTCGAGACAGCAAATCACTTGCGTTAGCGAAAAAGCTAGGAGCGAAGTCACCGGTGATGGAATTCGGCCCGGACGGTGCATTTGCCTGTGATTTGCGTAATGCGAGAAAAGCAGAGACATTCCTCGCAGCGAACGGTCTCGAAGAAGGCAAGTTCCTCTGTTGCATTCCACGACTGCGTTACACGCCGTATTGGACGATCAAAAAGCATGTGAAGTTTGATCCCGTCAAGCATGCGCGAAACGAAGAGATGAAAGAACACGACCATGCCCCGTTGCGTGAAGCGATTGTTGAGGTTGTGAAGCACACCAATCACAAGGTGCTTGTTTGTCCCGAAGACCGCACGCAAATGGCGGTGGGGAAGGAAATGCTGATCGACAAACTGCCCAAGAATGTCCTCGATCGTGTGGTTTGGCGACCGGATTATTGGCTGACAGGCGAAGCGGTGAGTGTCTACATCCGTAGCGCCGGCTTGTTCGGAAACGAAATGCATTCGCCCATCATGTGCATCGGGCATGGCGTGCCAGCGATTGTGTGCCGTTTCGCCGAGCAGACCTCCAAAGGATTAATGTGGGAAGATATTGGGCTCGGTGACTGGCTATTCGATCACGATTCGGCAACCGACCGGAAAATGATTGTGCCGACCGTCCTCGAGATGGCAAAGAATCCGGCCGCTGCCAAAGCCAAAGCGGCTAAAGCGCGAGCGTTCGTCGAGAAACGACAACGTGAGACGATGGATGTATTGAAGCAAGAGCTGAACGTGTCAGCGAAACTGTGATCTCTATTCAGTACCAGTTTGAAATCACCACTAAGAACTTCCAAATAGACTGCGAACGATGCAAAAATTCTTACGATTGAAGTTCCTAAAGAAGCTGCGTCAGTCTGTAAAGATTCTCGCCTTCACTTTGCTGTTCCTTTTCGGATTTAATTCCCATGTTCAAGCCGAACAGAAGGCGGTTCGGCTGCTGACAATTGGTAATAGTTTTGCAGACAATGCTCTGACATATCTCCCCCAGCTCGTCGAATCCGCTGGGCACAAGCTTGTCGTCGGGAAAGCAAATCTTGGGGGATGCACGTTGGAACGTCACTGGAGACATGTTGCCCAGTTTGAGGCCGACCCAAGCGACAAAGACGGTTCTCCATATGGCGGCGGAAAGTATTCGCTTAAAGACATGCTTGTCAAAGATCGATGGGATTTTATCACAATCCAGCAGGTGAGCTATAAGAGTCACGATTTACGGACGTATCAACCGTATGCCGACAATATCGTTCGTTACATCCGCAAGCACGCCCCGAACGCGACGATTTTCATTCATCAAATTTGGGCGTATCGCAAAGACGATCCACGATTCAAACCAGCAAACAAAGGTCGCGAACCTCACACTCATGCTGTGATGTATCAGCAGGTTCGTGACGCCTATCACGCGCTGGCTAAGGAGTTGAAATTGCAAGTCCTCCCGAGCGGAGACGCCATGTATCGGGCAGACACCGACAAGACGTGGGGCTACCGCATCGACCGCGACTTTGACTTCGCAAATGCCGAATACCCCAATCGACCAGACCAAACGCATTCATTGCATGTCGGCTGGCGGTGGCGGAAGCAGGACAATGGCCAGTGGAAGTTGAGAATGGATGGCCATCATGCAGGTGTCGCGGGTAAGTACTTGTTGGGATGTGTCTGGTTTGAAACCTTCTTCAACGAAAGTGTTGTCGGAAACAGCTTCATGCCTAAAGAAATTGAAGCCGACTATGCAACCTTTCTGCAGCAGACCGCACACGACACCGTTTCCACACCGTCAAAATGATGCAAGTCGGCAACCCGGCTGAGAGACACAACCGAGGGATGGCATCGAATAGACATTGGGGACGATTACATGGCGTCAAGAGGTCGTTCATGACGAGGGAGTCTCAGATTCATTTCGTACTGCGGGTGTTTTTCCTCAGAATTGTCCTGCCGATCAAACGGTTGGTCATGCCGGCGACTATGATTTTCAAGAGTATGAGATGTCTGGTTGGTATCCCACGAGAACACTCGATCAGTGGCGGGAGGTTCGGAAGATCTGGGAGCCTTAGGGCTTTTGCGATGTTGATAGCAAGATGAAGCGTCCGGCGATCCCGTTCACGAAAAATCGTACGTGGTAAGAAGTTGATCAAACAGCATGATGAGGTAAGAGAACTTGCTGCCGATTTTGGTTGGGCATCACTAGTTTCTTGGTGGATTTGTCCGGGGAGTTTTCCGGAGTTCACCTATGGTCCACCTTGTTTGACGCTCCACGATCGGTCACACTGATCTCATTCCTACGACAATTTAAGGTCTGTCTTCAATGAGAAAAAGCAAAACGCTGGCCCGCATCGCGAATAACGAAACCGTTCGGATGTGCTGTCTTGGTCACTTCGTTCCCGCATACGTCAAATTTGCGGCCCATTATGAGTACGACTGCATTTGGCTCGATTGTGAGCATCGCAACTTCACAGAACGAGATGTGCAGACGCTCCTCGTACATTCTCATTTGCACGACATTGACATCATGGTGCGACCGTCCACACGAGAGAAAACCAAACTCTATCGATATCTTGAGGACGGTGCTGCCGGTCTGATGATTCCTCATGTGAACACGGCCGAACAGGCGGCCGCATTGGTGAGTGCGGTGAAATTTCCGCCGGTTGGTGATCGAGGGTTGGATGGGGCTGGGCTCGACGCTGATTACTTCGTGAACGGAATGGATGGTGTCAACGAGTTCCTCGCGGAGGCCAACAACGAAACGTTTCTCGTCGTTCAAGCCGAGACGCCAGAGTCGATTAAAAACATTGAGGCCATCGCTGCAACGCCCGGTTTGGATGGCATCTTTGTTGGTCCAGGGGATTTAGGACTTCGAATTCGTCAGACGGAGACTGAATTGACATTGGAGGCCGCATTTGAAGCCGTCGCCGCCGCCTGCAAACGTCACGGAATTGCATGGGGTACACCAGTTGGCACCGTGGACGATCTCGCCAAACGGCAGCGTCAAGGCGCCCAATTGCTCGCACGGGGCGGTGACTTCGCAGCGATGAAGGATGTTTTGCAAGCCGGCGCAGAGTCGTTCAAGCAGACGCCGCGTGAGTAAATCTTGACTAGGTCGACTTCTGTAGAGCGATGATTGTGACGGCAATTGGGTATCGTTTACATTCCGTTGAGTTCATGGAGCTTTTGTTCGACACTCAATGCCGTCCCAACAAACTTGTTAGTTTCTGATGCGGTTCTGGTATGACAATACAGACTATTGGGGACGATGCGAGACGAATTCATGCATAGAATCTTACTGACTTTTGGGCTTGTGATAATGTCCAGTACTGCGGTGTCGGCTGACCCTGTCATCTTTGTTTCAGCGTTTACGTCGGGGAATGAAGGTGCAATCCATGCTTACAGCTTCGATCAGAAAACTGGCAAGCTCAGTCTCTTAAATCGAACGACTGATGTTGAGAATCCCTTCTTTCTAGCGATTTCGCCCAATGGTGAATTCCTCTATTCCATTGATGCCGAGAAGTTTGGCGGGACGGAAAATGAATTCGTAGCGGCCTACAAGATTAACGGCCGAGATGGAAAGCTGACCCGGTTGAATCGTCAGTCAGCTTTAGGAACAGCATCGTGTTACTTGGATGTCGATGCGACGGGAAAGACTGTTGTCGTCGCCAACTATTCGACTGGCAGTATCGCAGCGTTGCCGATTGAGAAGGATGGTTCACTCGGAAAGGCTGCTAGCTTTTTGCAGCATACTGGGTCTAGCGTCGATCCAAAACGCCAAACCGGGCCGAACGCGCATTGTATTGTCGTCAGTCCCGATCACCGCTTTGCATTGGCAGCCGACTTGGGAATCGACAAGATCTTGGTCTATCGCCTGAAAGCGAATACGGCCGAAATGACTGCCAATCCTGCGCAAGCGTTTGTTAAACTTCCACCCGGCTCAGGGCCACGCCATTTGACGTTCCATCCGAATGGTCGCCGAGTCTATGTCGTGAATGAGTTGAGTAACACGATCGCGTTCTTCAACTATAACGCTGATGATGGCACGCTTGAGAAGAAACAAGTGATCTCGACGCTACCAAAGGAATTCTCCGGGCGAACGCACACTGCCGATGTGAAGATTACACCCGACGGCCGGTTTCTCTACGCGACAAATCGTGGTCATGATAGTATCGCAATTTATAAGATTGCTGAGGATGGCCGCCTGACATTAAGTCGTATTGCACCGAGTCTAGGAAGTGGCCCTCAAAACCTACTCGTCACGCCAAATGGCCGTTGGGTGCTGTGTGCCAACATGCCAGGCAACAATCTCGTGGTATTCGCGATCGACTCTGATACGGGAGCTTTGACCCCCACCGGTGAGCCAGTGTCGATTCCAAAGCCTTCCTGCATACGCTGGCTAGATTAGTAGTAAAATGAATTTTGAGTAGCTGCCATTCCATAACTAAGACTGCCTGCTGTTGTGGTACCTGGTTCATTAACCGACATTCTTGAAATCCAAAAGTCACTCGATGTACTTGCGAGAATTCTTTGCCTGTGTTGTTCTAAGCCTATTCCTTGGTTCCGTTGCCGTCGCGCAGGATTCCGCAGTTCGGTGGTGGGTACCGTATTCGGGCGATGAGGCTACCGGGCCAAATGTGCTAGGACTGTGGAAGTTTGACGGGGGCGAGGCGACCTTCGGTTTGGATTCGTCTTCCCATGGTCACAAAGCAACGATGCGAGGGGCGACACAGAATGCCGACGGTCGATTTGGCAAATGCCTCGAGAGTTCGGCCGGTTATCCCGTTGTCGATGAAAGTCATAGTCTGCATATCACTCGATCCCCGGTCTTGTCTCCCGGGGGAGCATTCACAGTCGAGATGTGGATCCGAGGCAAAGACGCCAAAGAGTTTCCGCTCAGCATGGCTCCCGTACTCTTAGACATGAAGTATATTCCGGCGAACCACACTGGATTCATGTTGAGCTTGTCCAAAGCCAGTTCAAATGGAACTCGGCGACTCTCGTTGCAGATTGGTACCGGAGGCTCGACCAGCGCGTGGTATTCCGACCCCTTTTCTTTCGAGGCGGGCGTTTGGCAGCATGTGGCGTTCACATATGATGCACGCGGTACGGTAGCCTTCTTCGTGAATGGCGAATCTCAGGGGCAGTCGTATGATGCGACGGCAGGGCCAATGGCGACGGCTGTGCGTCCATTGTCGATCGGTGATCGTGTTGGATCACTCTACCGTGGGTTTCCTGGGTTCATTGACGAAGTTCGAATCACGAAAGGAATTCGCGAATTCCGTCCGGTGAATTTCGTTCCGGATGTCAAACGATTCGTCTACGTGAGAATGTCGGAAGACGCCAAGCTGACTGCAACTTTCAAAAACCAGACCGGCTCGGCTCTCAATGGAGCAGTCGTGACCGCCCGACTGCCGAATGGGGCATCCAGGCCATTGTCGGTTCCAGACCTTGCTAAGGGAGAGACTTACCCAATTAGCGTTCCGGTCGATACGACCTTGAAGCCGGGGGAGTACTATGCGGAATTCACGGTCGAGATTTCGCAATGGGGTGGAGGAGAATCTGGTTTTCGTTCAACAACGAAGCTTCCGTTTGTGATCGTACCACGTCCCTTGCCACATCAGATGCCCGTTGTGATGTGGGGGATCGGTGGTGTCGATGGTGTGATCAAAGAAATTCCGCGTCTGAAGGACATCGGATTTACACACTGCCTGGGATTGCGGTGTGATTATCAAAAAGTCTGGGACGATGGTGCCGACGCACTCCCTGGCTCTGCCGAAACGATTCAGGCAAGCCGGGAGATGTTGAACACGGCGTTGGAGCACGATTTGAAAATTGTTGCCTCGCTATCTCCTGGTCGATGGCTGAGACGTGCGAAAGTTGGTCAACCGTTTCTGCGAATCAATCGTGATGGTAAACATTACGGTCGTGAAGATATCAGTGGAGTGTTTCCGCGTGTTCAACAATTCTGTCGCGACACCGGTGCCGCGATGAGTCGAGCATATGGCGACCATCCGGCCTTTGGTTCAGCACTGTTGCACACGGAGGTCCGCGGAGAATCTCAGGTCTCGTTTCATCCTCGAGAGATCGAAGATTATCAGAACGCTACCGGTCATGAGCCACCGCCCGAGGTCACTATCAAGAATGGCGTGAAGTGGCAGAATTTGGCTGACTTTCCTGAAGACCGAGTGATCGCTGACGACAATCCGATTCTGCAGTACCTGCAGTGGTTCTGGAAGACCGGGGATGGATGGAATGGCCTGAACACTCAGCTTCATGAAGGACTTTACGAGAACATTTCTCATGATAACTTCTGGACGTTTCACGACCCCGCCGTGCGTGTTCCGAGTATCAGTGGCAGCGGCGGAACAGCGGACGTATTGGCACACTGGACCTATAGCTATCCCGATCCGGTTCGCATTGGACTATGCACCGACGAGCTTTTTGAGATGGCGAGAGTCAACGGGCACGACCAAGACGTCATGAAGATGACACAAGTGATTTGGTATCGCTCGCAGACCGCCCCGAAACAATCATCGTCAGACGTTGCGAGTTCACCGTGGATTGATCAGGACCCCGATGCCGACTACATCAGCATTGCACCAATGCATATGCGAGAGGCGTTCTGGTGGAAGATTGCTCGGCCGATTAAAGGGATTATGTATCATGGTTGGCAATCGCTAGTCGAGACAGATTCAACAGGTGCCTATCGCTATACCAATCCAAATACGCAATTGGAGCTAAAGCGACTCATTCACGATATCGTCGAACCGTTGGGGCCGACACTGATACAGATTCCGGATGCGGAATCTGATGTCGCCTTCCTTGAAAGTTTCACATCGCAGATGTTTGCACGTCGGGGAACTTATGGTTGGAACCATACGTGGGCGGGTGATATGTATCACATCCTGATGTACGCTCAATTGCAACCCCGCGTTCTCTATGAAGAATCATTGCTGTCAGGGGGGCTCAAGGGAGTCAAAGTCCTTGTCATGCCGGATTGTGATGTCCTTACCGAGTCTGTTGTCCACACGATCCAAGAGTTCCAGAAATCAGGAGGTCTTGTTGTCGGAGACGCCGAAGTTTGCCCGGCAATCAAACCCGACTTTGTGATTCCTCGCTTTTCAAGAACGAAGCAAGCTGACAAAGATCGCGAACGGCTTCAGGAGTCGGCATGGACTTTGCGTGGTTGGTTAGATTCCCGCTACACCCGCAAAGTTGATTCGACGAGTTCCGACGTGATGACACGTCGACGCCAATTTGGCACAAGTGACTATGTCTTTGCCGTCAATGACCGCCGTGACTTTGGGACTTATGTTGGTCACTATCGAATGGTAATGGAAGACGGATTGCCGTCGGAGACCACGATCAAAATCAACGATCGATCTGGCTATGTTTACGACCTCGTTGATCGTCGTCAAATCATGGTGGATACAAAGAACGACACCATGTCGATACCTCTACAACTCGGCCCGTGTGAAGGTCGCGTTCTGATGATCACTGAACGCCCCATTCGTGAAGTCACTATTAACGTTCCTGAGAAGGCACGCCCTAGGCAATCGATCACCATGGCGATTGCTGTGACCGATGGACGTCAGCCTGTCGATGCGGTGGTACCGGTTGAGGTTAAGATCGTCGATCCCGAAGGCGTCGAATCGGAGTTTACTGGTTATCATGCGGCGACCAATGGGCAACTCGCTATTGATTTTGATTTTGCAGTCAACGATCGCGTGGGAGTCTGGGAGATTCGAGCAAAGGAATTGGCGTCCGGGCGATCGGCTGCTGCTTATGTTCAACTAGAAGCCGAATCCGATGAGCCAAAGAGTCGCTAAGAACGTGCGTCGCAAACATGGTTTCTCCGTCTTATAGTGTGCCTATGAAACTTACAGATCAAATCGCAATCGTGACCGGTGCTGGTCGGGGCATCGGTCAAGGTTGCGCGATTGAACTTGCAAGAAATGGTGCCGATATCGTCCTTAACGATCGGCCAGGTTGCCCCGACTTGGAGTCAACTGCTGAGGGAATACGAGAACTCGGTCGGCGATGCCAGGTGGTTGAGGCGGATGTGTTCTCGCGTGAAGGATGCGAATTCTTGGTTGCGGAGGCGATCCGTTTCGCGTCGCGGATCGATATTTTGGTCAGCAATCCCGCGTTCAGTCGTCGCGGTGCGTTTCTGGATTACCCGCCGGAACTGTTTGAAGCCACGATCAATGGCACGTTGACGAGTGGTTATCACATGAGCCAACTCGTCGCGCGACAGATGGTGAATCAGAACACGGCTGGTAAAATCGTCTTCATCTCGAGCGTCCAGGCGGAGATACCAACTGCCCGTTGTTTCGCGTATGGAGCCGCCAAAGCGGGTTTGAACCACATGGCACGTTCCATTGCGGTCGAACTGGCACCACATCGGATCAATGTCAATGTCATCGAACCTGGATGGATTGATACCCCGGGCGAGCATGTCACGTTTACCGATGAGACAATCGCTGCCGAGGGAAAGAAGCTTCCGTGGAAGAGACTTGGGTTGCCGGAGGATATTGGCAAAGCAGCTGTCTTCCTTGCAAGTTCCGACGCGGACTATATCTCCGGCACCGTGCTACCTGTCGATGGGCTGTACCTGTTTAATCACTGTATGGCCGATAAATTGCGTCCGCTGAAAGACGATGATTGATGGTACCCCTTCCTTCGAACGACTCCGCGAGTTGATTTGCTGTCTCTAGTCAATAGCCGTACAAAGTAATGCCCTATGAAAGAAATCCTGGTCATCGGCGGCGGATCAATTGGGGAACGACACGTTCGCTGCTTTCAAAATTCCGGCCGTGCGACTGTCTCGTTGTGTGAGATCAACGATGATCTTCGTGAAACGGTTGCCGAACGATACCAACTGCAACAGTCGTTCCATTCACTCGAATCCGCATTGAACGAGTCGACATTTGATGGCGCCGTGATTTGTACTCCAGCGCATTTGCATGTCGGCATGGCAATGGATTTGGTCGCGTCCGGGTGTGGCATTCTCATTGAGAAACCGTTGAGTATTTCGCTGGAAGGCACTCGCGAATTGATTGCGGAAGCAAATGGACATCAGCTTCCTGTTTCTGTGGCTTACGTGCTTCGACAGCACCCCGCACTACAGGCGATCCATGAATGCGTGCGACAGCAGCGATTCGGCCGTCCGGTGCAGATTTCATACACGGGCGGTCAGTTTTTTCCGCTCTACCGACCTGCTTATCGCGAAACGTACTACACAAAACACGAAACCGGCGGCGGGGCAATTCAGGACGCTCTGACGCATACCGTCAACGCGGCTGAATGGATCGTGGGGCCGATTACGAGGCTGGTCGCCGATGCGGAACATTGTGTCCTCGATGGAGTCGATGTCGAAGACACCGTCCACTTGTTGACTCGACACGACTTCACAGAAAACTCGACGAGCGATTCGCCAGCGACAATTCCGCCGTTGTTGGGGTCGTTTAGTTTGAATCAGCATCAAGCACCGAATGAATCCGCACTGACTGTGATGTGCGAGAACGGAATTGTTCGATTTGAGTCGCACAACAATCGCTGGTTGTCCTGCGTGGAACCCGGTTCCGATTGGCTAGTGGAAGAAGCGTTTTCGCTCGAACGTGACGACTTGTTTATTCGGCAAGCGAATGCATTCTTGGATCAGTTGAATGGCAAACTCGGACCGGCTTGTTCGCTCGAAGACGCCTTGCAGACGTTGCGGGTGAACTTGGCGACGCTGCGTTCCGTGAAATCTGGTGGCTGGGAAGAACTATGAGCGAGTCGACGATTGAACAACTCTTCGACATGACGGGCCAGACGGTACTGATCACGGGGGCCACTGGATTTCTCGGCCAGTCGATGGCTCGGGCTTTCGCGGAAGCGGGGGCGACGGTGGTCGCTGGAAGTCGGGAACTCTCGCGAGCACAAGCTGTCGCCGAAACGCTGTCGGGTGACGGGCCACATTTCGGGGTCGAGCTCGATCATCTTTCGGAAGAATCGATCAGCGACGGATTTTCAGCAGCTGTCGAAGCGGCAGGCCAAGTCGATGTGTTGGTCAACAATGGTCAGCAGGGGCATGCGATGGATGTCACGGATGTCACTGCCGAAGCATTTTCCGAAGACCTTCAGAATGCAACCGGCTACTTTCTGCTGGCTCGGCAACTGCGTGATCATGTGGTGTCGCGTGGAGTCGCTGGGGCGATCGTGATGATTGGTTCCATGTATGGCGTCGTGGGCTCCTACCCCGATGCCTATGAAGATATTTGCACGGCCAGCCCGGTTCAGTATCACACTTTGAAGGGCGGCATTATTCACATGACTCGGCATCTTGCGGTCTATTGGGCCAAAGACAACGTGCGAGTGAACTGCCTCAGTCCGGGGCCGTTTCCGTCCGAAAAGGCACCGGCTGCAATGGTCGAGCGACTCAAACAGAAAAGTCCGATGGCCAGAATGGGCCAACCGGAAGAACTCAAAGGCGCTGCCCTGTTACTGGCGAGTCGAGCAGGAAGCTATATCACTGGCCAGAATCTACTGGTCGATGGTGGCTGGACCGCATGGTAATGACATCCTAGAAAAGAAATCGTCATGAGATATCGACTGCTATTGACTGCGATGTTTGTGACCGTCTCGGCACACGCATATGGCGAGGATGCTGACCGGATTGTGTTGTCGGATCAGGTTCGTGAACGCTGCCTGAAGGTTCTTCGAGTCGGAATGCGTGGAGAGGAGTTTTGGCCGTCCATTCACGCTGCCGAAGGACTCACGCTCGCCGGGCATGGTGCGGAGGTGATCGAATTTCTGACGCCAAAACTGGCGACAGATAAAGACGACCAGCATCGTTGTGGAATCGCACGCGAGTTGGTCCGAGCGGGTGACCGAGCCAAAGCAGATATCATGTTGAAAATTCTGTCCAGTGACGATCCGCATGGCCACGTGCATGCTGCCGAAAGTCTTTACAAAGTGGTCGAAATTGGCGATGGGAAAGCGTTACGGAAGGCGTTTGAGCAAGACCAGAACATCCCGCAGAAACTGATGGCCGCCGGAGCTTTAGGGAGATGTGGGAATCCGCAGGCCATGAGCTATCTGCGAGAATCCCTCAATCACGATGACCCAAACGTCTTGCGAATCGCGGTTTGGATTCTCGGACGTATTGGGGATTCCAGCGATGTTCCATTGTTGAAGAAACAATTGCCGCGTTGCCAAGAAGACTTGTTAAAGGCGTATGTCAATCATTCACTTGCCACCCTTGGTGACGACGAAGGATTGGCTGCATTGGCTGCCAACCTGAAAGATGAAGACGGAGCCGTCCGCACGTACGCCGCCACATTTGCCGGTGATGCTCGGGCGCTGAGCCTTGCCGATTCGCTTGTTGATTTGCTCGACGATGAACACCCCGATGCTGCGTATCGTGCAGCACAGTCGCTGCTCATGCTCGCAGGGCCACCGCCGCAGGAGGTCACAGAGGACATTTCTCAAATCGTGTATCGGGCGACACCGAAGAACCCTCGCTACACAGAAGGTTCCATTGTGGCGTTGGGAAATGGGGATTTGTTGTTCGCGGTTACGGAGTTTCAGGACGGTGGCAGCGATTTTGCGAAGGCCCACATCGTGGCGCGGCGATCGTCTGATGGCGGGCGAACATGGGGCGAGAAGAAAGTTCTTCAGGAAAACACCGGCGGCATGAACGTGATGAGCGTAACGCTGCGTCGTCTTCCGGACGGCTCAATTGGCCTGTTCTACCTCCAGAAGAACAGCCACGATGATCTCAAAATGTTCGTCCGTCATTCGACCGATGAAGCAGAGACATTTCGTGATCCCATCCCAGTCACGACCGACGACGGCTATCATGTGATCAATAACGATCGGATCACCGTCCTGTCGTCCGGGCGATTGCTGGCCCCCGCCGCTTCCACTCCGGATGTGCAGAAGGTGAACCACTTTGTCTGTCGCTGTTATCTCTCCGATGACAACGGACACACCTGGCGAAAAGGCACAGGTGAAGTCGATGCACCCAAACGTGGGGCGATGGAACCGGAAGTCGCCGAACTGAAGGACGGTCGCTTATTGATGCTTGTCCGGAACCAACTTGGCTTCGTCGGCAAGAGTTACTCGGAAGACGGTGGCGAAACCTGGAGCAAGATGACGTCGCTAGGTGTTCAAGGCCCCGAAGCCCCAGCCACATTGCGGCGGATTCCCTCCACTGGCGACTTGCTGCTCATTTGGAACAACACGTACACCAAAAACGCCGGGCATGGCGGTAGACGGACGCCGCTGACCGCCGCGATCAGCCGTGATGAGGGGAATTCGTGGACGATCGTGAATAATTTAGAAGCGAACCCGCAGCGGACATATTCCTATACCAGCCTGACTTTTGTTGGCCATAGAGCCGTCATGAGCTACTGGGAGAGTGGACCGGGCAAGGGACAATACTCATGCCGTTTCCGTTCGCTGCCGGTTGCTTGGTTTTACTCCAAGTAGACACCAATCTCGACCTTTTCACGGCTTTCCTATGCTTCCGTGTTCGGTGACTTCGCATTTGGATTTCGACGGGGTAGCAACCAACTGACGCTGACTCCCACCATCAAATTCACGAGCAATGAAATTGGCCCGATCCACTGAAAGCTAACGGGGTCTCGAGCGACGAGTTCGGCGACCCCGGTTTTGGGATTGACTTCCCGCACCGCGGAGCGGACTAATTCTTCGCCGGTACCAGGATCGATTTGTGTCATCAATTCCACGCCGAACACCTGGGGATCAACGTCGGCGTATGTTGCCAGAAATACGACGAGCGGTCCGGAAAACGCGATGGCGGCCGCTGTCGCCGTGCCGCAGATCGTCGCAATCCACACACCGACCGGATGAGCGAACCGTACGAACAACGCGAAAAAGAACAACGCAAAGATCGGGGACGTGAACAAGTTGGCTGTTTTGGCTGTCACCGCCGTGATGTTGCCAGGAATGTACTTCATGTAGGTACTGCCAACGACGACGATAATGCCGATGGTCAATGCCAGGAATTTCGCGGACCGGAGACTGCCTTTTTCGGATTCTGACTTTCGCCCGAATCGGTCGAGGAAGTCAGTCGTTACCACTGCCGTCACGGAGTTCACACCGGAGTCGATACTACTCATCGCCGCCGCAAACATCGCCGCCACGACAAACCCAGAGACACCGATCGGGAGTTCGAAAGAGACGAAACGCGGAAATAGTTTGTCTGCGTCCGTTTTGAGTCCCATTCCATCCGGCAATGCGGATGGATTGGTTTCAAAGAATGCCAGCAAGGCCATGCCCACGAGATGTAAAGTGAACACCACGGTTGCTCCGACCCAAAGTTGAGTCATCAATGCTCGTCTCGCGGTCGATGCGTCGCGGGTCGCCATAAATCGTTGGACCGACGTTTGATCGCCCGCCGATGTGGCGACGTACCACGTCAAGATGCTCAGAAACGTGCCGACGATCGTGACTCGGGTCCGTGGGTCCGTGCTGAACAGCGGTTGCGAGTCCCAGTTCTCGTGCCACTGCGTTGGGATCCAACTTAGACCGCCCACGTTCCACGTCACAGTGGCCAAAACCAACAACGCTCCACCAAAGAGTAGAACGGTCTGCATGAAATCCGTCATGACCACGGCCCGCAGACCGCCGAGAGTTGTATAAGTTACGGAAACGATGCCCGTAACAATCACAATTACCGGGACCGCGGCAATTCGAAGCTCGGATGCTTCCCATCGATAGAGTCCTGGCAACATCGTAGACGGATCCGCATCATTGAATTGCCCCGCCACGACGGACCAAGTCTCGGTATTGATGACCCAGTAATCGGCTCCCAGCATCACCGTCATCGCGTTGGCGGCCAGGTACACCAATAGCATCATCCAAACGAGCCGGAGCACAAGAAACATGGTGGCACCGAGCAGGCGTATGCTGAGCCCAAGTCGCTGCTCGAGGAGTTCGTAGGCACTCGTCGCCCGTTGACGCATATAGATCGGGATGAATCCGTAACCCACGATAAAGAAGATCAGCGGGTACGTGAGCAGACCCAGCAGGGTGACGGGGCCTTTCCCAGCTGCTTCGCCTGGCATCGACAAGTAGGAAATCGTGCTCAGCAACGTGGCGAACAGCGACACACCAACAAACAGCGGGTTCATTTCCCCGCTACCCACGAAGTAGTCTTCCGTCGATTTCTGGCGACGGCTGTAGAACCACCCCAGCAGGATGGTCAGCGTGGCGTAGAGAAAAATGATGAGCCAGTCGATCCAGTGCAGGCCGCGTCCCATAAATTCGTTCCTCGACTACTTGTCCGGTGTAAATTTCTTGCCCAATCAACACGTCGGCAACGCACGACCGGCAAACACCGTATAACCGATATGTGTTGAAAACAAGCATTTCGGCAGTTTAGGACGGGAAACATTTCGAAAGGCCTAATATGAATTCCACGAAAGTTGTTTTCAGGGTCCTCGCAAACTTCCGGCGTGTATGTTACTATGAGAAAAATGATTGAATCACAGCCGGCTCGATTCAGATTCCAACCCCGCTGGGCAAACAACTCCTCGCCCACCGTTTCCTGAACAGTACCTGACGCGTTCGATCATGTTTCGCAAGTGGCTATGGCAACTGGGATTGCCGGGCTAACGCCTATCGCTTGATGATAGCCATCGCTTGCACCCTTGTGCGTCCGCGAGTTCCCTCCAGGTCAAACTCCATTTGAACAATTCACAAGCTGGATTTTGCTCCAGCTTCAGCGGGATTCTTGTCCCCGACGACGATTTTCTGCGGCAATCGTCTGTTCCAATGGTCTGCCATGAGTATCCAGGAAAATTGATGATTCTGTCCGACATTGACACTGCGTCACCCGAAGAATGTGAAACCGATCAGACGCACGAGAACGAATCGACAGCGAACACCGAACCTTCGGGTTTTGGTTCTCTCGGTCTGAGTGAGGGCCTTGTCGAGATTGTCGAAGGGTATGGTTACACATCGCCAACGCCGATTCAGGCCCAGGCAATTCCGCCACTATTGCACGGTGAGGATGTTCTCGGCCAAGCACAGACCGGCACCGGCAAGACGGCTGCGTTTGCACTTCCGTTGCTCGATCGGATCGATTTATCGGCGAAGTACCCGCAAGTCTTAGTTCTCGCACCGACACGCGAGTTGGCGATTCAAGTCGCCGGGGCTTTCGAGAAGTACTCTGGCGGCACTCGCCAGCTGAATGTTCTCCCGATTTTCGGCGGACAGGATTATCAAATCCAGTTGCGAAAATTGAAACAGGGACCACAGGTCGTGGTAGGAACTCCCGGGCGTGTGATGGACCACATGCGACGCGGCACGCTGAAGCTTGACGATCTCCGCTGCTTCGTGCTGGACGAAGCCGATGAAATGCTGCGGATGGGATTTGCAGAAGATGTCGAATGGGTTCTTAGCCACGTTCCCGAAAAACGGCAAATGGCGTTATTCTCGGCCACGATGCCAGGTCCGATCCGGCACATTGCCAAGAAGCATCTAAAAGAACCGACCGAAATCACCATCGAGCAGGAGACGGCGACCGCCGACACAATCCGTCAGCGGTACATCGTGACGACGCCCCGCGAAAAGCAATTTGCGTTGTCTCGCATTCTCGAAGCAGAACCCGTCGAAGGGGTGATTGTCTTTGTCAAAACGCGAAACACCACAGGATCGCTGGCTGAGTTTCTGTCGGAAGCGGGGCTGAAAACCGCCGCCCTGAATGGTGACATTCCGCAGAATCAACGTGAACGAATCGTCGAGAGTTTGCGGTCGGGCAGAATCGACGTGATCGTAGCCACCGATGTGGCGGCACGAGGACTCGATGTCGAACGCATCAGCCATGTCATCAACTACGACTTGCCGCACGACAGTGAATCGTATGTGCATCGAATCGGCCGAACTGGTCGAGCGGGTCGAAGTGGCGACGCAATTCTGTTTGTGCATCCTCGCGAACGGTACTCGCTCAAGCGGCTTGAAAAAGCCACTCGGCAACCAATCGAGCAGATGGAACTTCCCTCCAACCGCGTCATCAACAAGAAGCGGATTGCCCGGTTCCATGAGCGGATTACAAAAGCCCTGGAATCGAGCGAGATGGAACTTTATCAGTCGATTGTAGAGCAGTATCAGCGTGACAATGACGTTGCATACGATTCGCTAGCCGCCGCAATGGCAATCCTGGCCAATGGGGATGTTCCTCTGTTAGTCAAGGATAAGATCAATCAGGCTAGCTTCGCGAAAGACCAACGGCATTCGGACGATGGTCGGAATCGCTCTCGAAAACGAGATCGCCGGTCTGACATTGAGATGGAAACCTACCGAATTGAAGTCGGCCGAAACCACCGCGTCCAACCGAAGAACATCGTCGGTGCGATTGCTAACGAAGCGGGAATCCGTAGCGACGGTATTGGCAAGATCAAGATCTTCGATGAATTCAGCACCGTCGATCTGCCAGTGGGGCTGCCGCAAGGTGTTGTGAAAACTCTTCAAAACATTTTCATTGCCGGTCGCAAACTCCAACTATCGCGGATGTCCGGTTCGCCGCCAGCACGCGTATATGAACAGAACGGGCAACGAAAAAAGAACTCGAAGTCGAAACCGAATCGTCGCCAACGAGCGTAGTTGAAGGGCTTCGGCATCTACGAATAAGCGTGAGTCATGACATGGCTTGGGTGAACTCTGCGTGACTAAGTTTACCCAAGCATCTTTCCCATTTATCGATCGTGGTTTCCAAGCCGCGGTGTTTTTGCTCGTCGGCTCCGACTTGTTCTGAGACTTCCATCGACTCAATTTGTAGATGATTTCTCCCAAAGCCCAGGCTTGGTGTCGTTGAGAATCTCCAGAATTGCCTTACGGATGTCGGGTGAGAGGTGAGAGTATTCGTCACTCTCGTCTTTGCCTGTCAAAATGTCGTGAAGTCTCGTCGTGACATATGCTTTGACTTCGCGTGGCAAACCGTCGAAGGTAGGTGAATAGATTAAATAGCTGCAAGGGTATTTGAACAATCGCGTCTTCAAATCAAAGTCGCGTAACGAACGGCCTTGCTTGTCCCGGGGCCCCTTCGACTGAAAGTCTTGAGCAAACGTTGTGCTTCCTTTGACGGGTGATGTTAATGGAAACTCTTCTGCGAAGAGCATGTATCGCAGGAGTTTGTCTCCCTTAGATTTGATCCGTCGCTCAGTCGACTCACTTCGGTAATCCGGTGAACGATCTAACGCAGCATTCATAATATTATCGTGATGAACAGCACGGCGATTTTCATAGTTCGCGGCTGTCATGAAATTCTGCATCTGAGTTTGATGTTCCAGCACCATTAGTGCCACGATGTCACTATGTGGTGTGAGATAAGGCTTGACGTTCAGCCGATCGGACAAGTCTAGCACGTTCGCGCCAGCTTCACGGTCAATGTTTTCCGGGTCGTTTCGACTCTTGGAAATCACATTGCCCATATGTCGCATCTCGCCATGTGTTCCGGTCACATACCATCCTCCCCAACGCTCCTCGAACGGGCTGGAGTGGTCTGTGTTGAATGTTCCTGAGCCGTAATGAGGTTGACCCCCCGCGTTAACGAACACCGATCGCACTAGTCCCCCAGGCACGCGTTGTGTCCGTGCGGAGGAGTGGCAGATCATGCATTGGCCTTGATCGCGTAGTAGTTGGGGATGGTCGGTTTGTTCTTGATACAGCGTATAAAAGACCTGTCCCAATTGGGGGTCGGTCGACATGATCTCGATGACGTCACCGCCCTGGACCCAACCGACGTACGACTCATCATTAAAATAGAGTGCCCGAGGACGACGCGGCGAAATTCGGCGAAGTTGAAAACTCGTTTGCGAATGAACCAGCACTTGCGACGAAGGCTTAATCTTTAATTCTTCCAGGATCGACTTGAGGTACCCATGTTGATTGTCGAATTGCAGTTTCACATCGCCACGGTCAATCTTCGCTTGTAGGTCTGTGACAGCATCGTGCGGTGATGTTTTACTGTAACTAATCGGCTCGTGTTCAAACTCCATCTGAGCGGACGCACTGGCAGACCATGTTCCCGCGACAAACACAATTCCCAGCAATCGGGCTAACATGACACCGAATTCTTGTGACGGGTGTTGTTTCATACAAGTGCGTCCTCAGTTGAGATGGAAACTAGCGTCGCGACTATGTCCAGCGATCTATGCAATCTAGTTGTCTGGCATGTTTGACCTTCCGCAGAGAATCTCGCCTGCGGATGTCGCATGACTTCTTGACACTTTATAGCCGCGAGTACATACGTTCGTAAATCCAGAGTTGATACCTAGCATTGCCCATGAATCGAACTACTTGATGGGCAATTCATAGCTGATTGCTCCAATAATTTCGTTGTTCTTCTTCGCGTCTTCGTAATGTGGATGGCACATAATGCACTTATCCAAGACCACGGGAACTGGCGTCAGAGCTTGAAGGTAGGGCTTCCCATCTTTCATCGCAACTTTTTCATAATAGGACTTACCGTCCTTAAGAGCTTTGAGGCCTTGCTTCTCGAACTCACTCTTGGCGACATTCGCATCTTCATAAGGTTCGCCCGTGGCATCGATCAATCGTACGTCCTGAAACTCACTTGTACTGATTTGTTTAAACAGGAGCACTGCCGCACTTCCGGCCGCGAAGTCGTCCGTGTCATGCACGTATTTGTCGGTAATGAGAACGATCGTTCGTTTGTAGATGTCATCAAGAGCTTTGACAACTTCGCGAGTCCGTTTGACAGCTGCTTTGCGTGGCTTTTGACCAGCGTTCCTTTTGCCCTCCTTTTGTGCGGAACTTTCCTTAGCCGAAGGAACATTTTCCTGACCGGGAAGGTTGAATGCGACGGCGGCGATAATCACTGCGATTAGGCTTCCAGTAACGAGCGACTTCTTCATTGTTCACCTTTCAACAAAACAGAGGTTCAAACGAAACAGCTACTGAAACTCTCGCGAAGTTCCGAGTGATTGATGATTTGCTGCGACTCAACAAAATCCTGCTCGCTCAATCCATGAGCTATCCTACTGATGGTGACGTTATCAGTGCTTAAAGATGTATTTGATGTGCATCTTTTGCTGGATATGAATGAATATCGACATTCTTGTCCAGTTTGTCAAGTCGTTGTCGAGACCGGATGCAAGAGGCGATTCACTTCTCTGCCCTGTTCGCACCAGGACATGCGGCGGGACGCACAGGGACTGCTGGGAACCTGCGTGCATTAATTGATCGGAGTCACAGACCACTCTTTTCAGAGTTGGCGCGTGTCCGTGCGACAATCGTGCCCGTCTGCCTACGCGTGGTCGATGTTTTCGGCAGTCGTATCGACCGGATTGATCGCTCAAGATCAATGACGCGATTTCGCTGGGCGAAGCCTTGGTCGACCAGTGTGCGCATCAGAATGATAACGAATCGAAGACTCATGCGGGTGGAAGGCGAGTATCAGTCTTCGATCGTGCGAGTCGTTACACGTTGGATGCAGTCAGCCTTATCCATTCCAGGGGACTCTTGACGCGACGCTTGAGCACGTTAAGAGCTTTGTCTGACTGGAATCGTGGTTAGTCGGGAACCTTTGGCTCTGAAAATTAACTTCGAGCGTGAGCCGAATGATGCAAGCCTGATTGTGCGTTAGTGGGGGTGGTCATGCTCGATATGTTGCCGCAATAGGTCTTTTCCGTAGTCGTTTCCGTTCGGTGTGCGGATCACAGCATGAATGTGATCGCGAGTCGGTTTACGAGTGCGGAAGGGAGCGACACGACGTTGGTGGTCAAACTCGATGAGAACGACGGGGCTGTGAATTCGGTAATAGAACACGGCATCGTCGGAAACATCACCGATCCATCCAAAATAGGTTCGATCGAGGTGCTTCTTCACTTCACTCATTTTGACTTTCGCGTGGCCTCTCCGCATGTTGCCGACGTATTGCCCAATCAGATCCAATAAGGCTGCTTGTTGCTTTTCGTCCAACTTGGAGGCGGGTATTCCAGCGTAGTCGAGGTTGACATTGTCCTTGTACGCCTCGGTCAGGTTGTTAGTCCCGCTTTTGGCGTCGGTGATCGTCGCTTCCATCTGCTGAGATTTGTTAAGTGACTGCATGAATTCGAGCCCGGCATTTTGCTCGTCCTGCATGATGATTGTGCCTTCGAACTTGCCACTCTTTGCATGAATCGGCTCGCTACCAATGAACACCGGCGACATCACGACTTGGTCACCCAGCACAAAGTAGTTAATGACGAGGTGATGACCGTCAATTTGCCATCCCCACGGCTCGGTTTCTGACGGTTCACCCATCACCGTAATCCAATACAGCCACTCGCCGTATTCGTCGTAGTTGTTAGCAAGTTCCGCCAGAGTTCCGTTCAGCTTCATAATGTCTTTCGACAGTTTCAACCCTTTGGCACTGAGACTCTCACGCATCAAATCGAACGCCAACGTGCGTTGGTCTTCATTCATCTCATCGAAACCGACACCCTGCCGTTTCGGCGAGTGTCTGTTGTCCCATTTTCGCCATTCCGAGTCGTCAACGGGAAACGTCGTTCGTTTTCGTTGTTGTTCGGTCAGACCGTCCAAGAAGGCATTCGCCGCATCGACAACCGGTTTGGTGCTCACACCTGTCGATTCAATCTTGAAGAGTCCCTTTTCGATTTCATCTCCCGCGGCAATTCCCCGAAACGGTTCAGACAACGAAGCTCCGCCGCCACCTCTCGGTCCGCGTTGAGCGTAGAGACTGATGGCGACGATCGGAACGAGAATCACCGCAAGGGCAACAAGTTTTTTCGATTGGTTTTTCATGGCAGGAATCTATTCTGAGGAGGGAACGATCGCGATCATTATAACCTGAGGGCGACTTATTGCGAGTACGGTGTAGTACCGCAAATGTACCGATTCTTGTATAAAACCGATTCATCGAACGAACAACAACTGAACCGATGAGAAGAACCAATGACGCAACGTAAGCTGAAAGTGACCATCAACGGAACTGGCTTTGCCGGTGATTACACGGCTCGGGTCTACAGCATGATTCCCCACAAGAACGGTGCCACGATTGAACTTGCCGGGGTGACGTCGGGGCGACGGGAGAACGCCGAGCGGTTTGCCGAGACTCATCGAGTCACGAGCGTTTATGAAGATCATGACAAGATGCTCGCGACTGTCCGGCCGGACATCGACAACGTCGCCTGCGCGAATTTCGCTCATGGCCAGTACGTGATTGAGGCGGCAAAGTCCGGTGTGCCGGTCATCGTGTTGGAGAAGCCACCGGTTGTCTGGCCGGGATACCGCGAGGGCCGGTCTGCTGACGCCAAGACCCGAAAACACGAGTCGATGGCGTACCTCGCTGAAGTCCTCGACGCCGTCCGAGCGGGTGGATCGAAACTTCTCTACGCCGAAGACTTCGTTTACCTGGACGGCGTCAAGGGTTTGGTCGAACTGATGATCGAAGCCCAGTCGGTCGACAAAGGGAAGCTACTTTACCAGCGGGGCGTTTGTGCTCATCAAGGATCGCATGCGCCGGCATACGACACGCCTGCTAAGTCGGGTGGAGGTGCGCTGTTCAACAAGGCTTGTCATCCGCTTGGACCTTGTTTGTATCTCAAGCAGGCTGAGGGCATTCTCCGTGATGGTCGACCGATCCGACCGCTGAAAGTCTCGGCCGTCGCTCTGCAAGTGCTGAAACACCAACCGGAATCTGCCGGAGAGCACTTCCGCGTCATGCAGAATGTGGATGACTTCGGACGAGTGACCGTCGTGTTTGACGACCAAACCGTGGCCGAGGTGATCGGGCATGATTTGAGTATCAGCGGCATCAAGAACGAAGTGTCGGTGATTGCAGATTTCGGTCAGTACGACATGCGGGTGAATCCAAACAACGAACACGAACTGTTCTTACCGCAGGCGGAAGCGGCTGGTGATTTGCTTCTGCGGGAGAAACTCCCAACGCCGCAGGGCACGAGTTTTCCTCGGCCACATCAGTTCGACGCTCATGGTTACGTCAGCGAGATGAACGACGCGGTCGATTGTGCCTTGGAAGCCGATCGGACTCCGCAATCTGGTCCGCTCTTGGCATGGGACACCATGGCCGTCCTGATGGCGGCTTACGAATCCAGCGAGAACCACGGTGCGTTTGTGGATGTCTCCGAGTTCACTGCAGGCCGTGAGTTCATGCCCGAAGAACTTCCCGACCCCCGGCGATTTGGTGCTGTCTTCCAACGGACACAGGGGTAACTCGACCTCTACGGAATCAAGCACGCAAGATGCCTTCGAGGTGCCATCCATCGTCAGGATCGCCCATGAATCGCCTCGTCAGGATAATCGGCAAAGTCTAGTTTTGGGATGATTGGGCGGGGGCGAATAGGCGTCTCAATGGTATCGACCCCTGCCTCGTTATTGTGATAACCGTCATAAGCCGTTTGAGCTGTGCGAAAGATTCGTTGAGCGTAACCGTGTTGATTCATCCTGCTCGAGTAAAGGACGATAACTCCAAACATATGCTGTTGTGAAAGTTTGCCCACAATCACGGAAGAGCAGGCAGATGGAGCTTTCCCGAAAATTCTTACTGTCCGTTATCGGGCTTTGCCTATTGCCGACAGTTGGTTCTGCCGGTGACGACAGCCTGTTTGGCGGATTGCTGGACGGGATCTACTGTGAGCACCGGTCGGTGGCCGAATTAGGTCCGATCGAGACGGATCGGCACGATTTCACGCAGTCGCCTCGGACTGTCGGTGCGGGCGTTGTGCAGTTTGAAGGCGGATATTCTTACTTCCACAAGAGCCAGGACGGTGAAACGGAAAACTCGCACACCACGCCGGAACTCGTGACCCGCATTGGGATCACTGAGGATGTGGAACTGCGATTGCGGATGAACTACGTCTGGCAGTTCCGCGATGGTGAAGAAGACCTGACGGATCTCGACAGTGCCGAAGATATTCGGTACGGCCTCAAATTGGCTCTCACCGAGCAAGACGGTTGGACGCCCGAAAGTGCTGTTCGCGTCATCGCTTCTGCACCGACCGGCGGAAGCGACTTCACAACGAGCCATGACGAATTTGGATTCGATTTCGTCTACGAATGGCGTAATGAGGATGAATGGTCTCTTGCGGGATCGACCGGATTCGGTACCGATGGCTTGGGGGAATTTTCTCTCGTCGGGCTCGCCGGTCAGGCATTGGAGGGAGCGGAAGGGGACGACGGAGGACAGGATCGGTTCACCGCGTTCTCACAGTCTGTCGCATGTGGCGTGCCGCTTGCGGAACGCACGGAATTGTACCTCGAGTACTTCGGGATTTACTCGCGTGGCTTACGGGACGATTTCACGCTGAACTTCTTCAACGCTGGGGTAGATTACCTGCTGACCCCGGATTGGGTGATTGATTTCCGCATTGGCGCAGGATTGAACGAGGAAGCAGACGATCTGTTCGTGGGTGTCGGTGGGGCCTACCGATTCCGTTGAACCGAGTCTTGACTTGATGTTACATCAACGTCTGCGGAGAGAGTGGAACGTGCTCAATGTGGGTTGAGGCAGGGAAGATCAACGGAACGGTTGATTGAGGAGTTCTTCTCCATTTTCAGTTGGTCTCGGAAAGCTTGCTTCAATTGCTGCCCTTGCCAGGAATCCGTGACTTGCTTGCCGTAGAGATGCGAATTCAGTTCCGAGGTTGCAGTCTGTAGAGTTGCGTTCAATGGTCCGGTCCGCGAACGCTGGTTCTGCCAATCCAACCAAGCCGTCTCGGCCGCTTTCGCATCATTCTGTTGGCAGGCTTTGAGCAATTTGCGGGCTGCAACGCGTTCCGGCGGATTCCACCTTCGCCACGCTCGCCGCCCCCATTCAGCCAATCGATGCCGTTGCCAACCCAGCACCGCCACGAGCACAACAGTTCCCAACGCGAGCAGTCTCCACGGACCGTTTTGCTCAGCAGGTTGTGTTTCCAATTGTGGGGCGGGCGCGGCGACTTCGAATTTCACTGCAGGGAGCGTCTTTGAGCCGTATTGTTCCGTCTCCGCGTCCCACCAGACATACTTAATTGCAGGAATCGTCCAACTCCCGCCCTGTTTCATCTGATAGGTGATGACGTCCGTTCGGGTTCCCGAGAATTCTCCTCGCTCCGTTTCGTCGTGAACGTCGGGACGTCCGACATAGCCCTGAATTCCGTCTGGCGTCTTGGTTGGTGGTGCCGCAAGAGCCATTCCCGTCATTTGGTCCGCGTGCTGTGTAATGGTCCGGCGAAAGATGTTGCCAACAGATGCCGGTTTAGGTTCCGGGTCCCATGTCTCGCTAATTTCAATCTGCTTCACTGTCACCAGAAAATCATCGTCTCGACTTTTCGGAGGGGCTTTGATCTCGAATTTTAGCGTGGGAACGTTCTCGGTGTGATCTTTCTCCGGCCCGGTGAAACCTTCCTTGTTGCCGAACCGCACTTCAAAGCTCGGAATCGTGACGGTCCCCGTTTGCTGCGAGAACAATGCGAACTCGTGAGTTTGGATCAACCAAGATTCGCCGTCGATCTCTTTCGAGGACACAACGGGGTTTCCAGTCTTGACAATCACCGAGCGTGGAATCTGAGGAATGGAGAAACTCGCCGCACCCACAAACGGACCTTCCGCGCGGAGTTCGACGGTGAAACGAGCCCGCTCGCCCTTCCAAACGCTCGGATCTTGAGCCTTGCTAACAACACGCGGCACATCGCCGTGAACCGTCGAAACGAATCCTCTGCAGAGACAAATCATGCCCATGCCGACGATCAGAAGACGACACGTCGGTCCGATCATTCGTTGTCTCCCGCGGTTTCGCTGGCATTCTGGTAGGCGAATTTGGCTTTGAGAAAGTCAGCCGGTTTGGTTTGCACCTGGCGAAGCCAAATCGCTTGCACCGATGCGTCCGACACCGCCTGCTCACCGGCAATTTCCGTGTCTTGTCCGCCCTTGGGCTTGTTTTGATCGAAGACGATCTCATCGGCTCCTAACTTCTGATCACCCATGTCGCCGCCTTTCGATTCCAGCTGTTTCGCACGGGCTTTCGCGAGAGCTAAATTCTCTTGGGCATCCTTCCAGCTTGGACGATATTTGAGAGCATGTTGATAACTCTGAATGGCACGATCGTATTTGCCGAGCAATACCCAAGCATTGCCTTGATTGTATGAGGACTCAGCGGAAGACACACGCGAAAACGCCTGAACCGCTTTCTCGAACTCCCCTGCCCGATACCACGCGACTCCTTGACGCATCGGATCATCAAACGTCTTCGCGGCGTCGGTGAATTGTTTTTGTTCAAGTAGACGTTGTCCTTGTTGGTCTGGAGTTAACCAGAGCCCCGCCCAAGAAACCGCCAAAATCAAGCCGGCATATTTCATAATTGCGTCTCCCGATTTGCGAAGGATCGACGACGAAACGAATACGCAACCATCAATGCCAAGATGGGGGTCAGCCAGTAACCGGCTTCTTGCCAACGAGTGCTCTCACCCGCAAGCGACGCAGCCGATTTTCGTTCCGCGAATTTCGTAATCGCTTCGAGATCTTCGTCATCTCCGGTGAGAACTTGCACAGAAGCGTTCATCGCCGTTGCGACGACGCGGATGGTTTTGTCTTCCGGGCTATCTTCCCCCGTCAGCGAGAGGAATTGCACCGGGAAGTTCCCCGCCTTGCGGTGGGCGTCAGTCACCGCTTGCGCGGCAAGATCAACGGAGTCCGCTAATACCAACACCGCTCCTCCGTTGGAATCCGCCTTGAACAACTTCCCTGCCTTCTCCAAAGCGATATCCAACCGATCGCCTGGGACCGGCATGATCTCCGGTTGAATTTCTGCTGCCATCTGGGCGACAACTTCCGTATCGCGAGTCGGCGGAAGCACCAGATGGGCGGAACCGGCATAGGCAATCAGTCCTAATGGTTGCCCGGTTCTTTTCTTGACCAACTCGGCAATTTTGAGTTGCGCTCGTTCCAGTCGCGATGGCGTTGGTGGAGGAAGCTTCATGCTTTCACTCGCCTTCAATAGAATCATCAATGGTTGAGCATCCTCCGCGAACGGATTGGGCTCTAGTTTCCAAGTCGGACCAGCAACCGCAACGGCTCCTACGATCCAACCGATGAGAAGGCCGATCGTGGAATGCCGTGTCTTGATGTTTCGCCCTATCGTGAGCGCGTCGAGAAGTTCCGGGGCCATTTGTTTTCGCCAACCCCGAAGTGGATCGACGCGTCGTTGCCAAATCCACCACAAACCGGCAACAACCGGAATCAACAGAAGCCAACCAGGACGAATGAAATGGAAGTTGGTGAAGAAATCACTCATGGGCCCAACTCCAATTTCCCGGTGAGCGGATTGACGGAAATCATCTGTGGCTCTTCGGCTGTTCTGTCGACGTGCCGAAGCCGAATCAGACTCAAGGATTTCTCACCGAGCGAGATTAGCACTGCCATCAGAACCGGCCAATAGAACAAGTCACGCCGCGGCCGGTGACTCACCGTTTTCACTTTTCGTGTTTCGAGCCGATCTAATTCGGAGTAGATCCCCTCTAGGCTTTTTCGATCCCCTGCAAAGAAGTAGGAACCGTTCGCGGCGGAGGCCACGTCTTTGAGTGCCTGTTCATCGAGTTTGTCTTCACCGGCCGTCGTTGGATCTCCGATGGCGACGGTATAGATTCGAATGTCTCGGGCCGCGGCGACGCGGGCCGCTTCGACCGGCGGAACTTGACTTTTCGTATCGTTGCCGTCGGTTAGGGCAATCATGGTTTTCGCGGGAGCATCACTTTCATCAAACAGACCAACACCCAGTCCGATCGCATCACCGAACGCCGTACGCGGACCGGCCATGCCGACTTCGCATTCGTCTAACAACCGTCGTGAAAGTTCCAAGTCTGTCGAGAAGGGAGCTTGCAGGTAAGCCGCATCTCCAAAGACAACCAATCCTACGCGATCCCCGTCCCGTTTTTCGAGGAAATCGCCGAGCACTTCCTTCACCGCCGTTAACCGGTCGACCTTTTTCCCGGCTTTGTTGGTGAAGTCTTCTTGATTCATGGAACTCGAAAGGTCCACAAGCAAGAGCAAATCTCGCGTGGGAAGCGTTTTTGTCACCGGTGACTCGACCCATTGAGGACGGGCGACGGCACAGAGCGTCAACAACCAAAGAAGGGAGGGAATCACCCATTTTCGGATCTCTCGCGGTGATTCATCGGGCTGAGACGTTGTTCCCATGGCCTCCGCCAAGCGGTCTCCGAATGGCACACGTACTGCCACCCGGTTGCTGGTTCGCGGCGGCATGATGTTCCGCACAAGCCACGGGATTGGCAGCAATGCGAAGGTCCAAGGATAGCTGAATTCGAACACAGGTTTCGCTTTGGGATTAGTTTCGGTCGAGGCGATGTTTAGGTGAGTGCTTGCGTATCCAGACTTCCGCGTACGCTCGCAATGAGTTGACGTCAGTTACTTTCTTCGTGGGCCGATAAATCGCGGTGGCTAACTGTTTGCGGACTTGGTCGGACATCGGCTCTGGCGATTGCGAAGCCAGCCATGCGGGCCACTGTTCTCCCGATAGTCCCGAAAGTGTTGCTCGTGGTGTGAACACCAACGCGGTTCGGCGAAGGATTTCTGAGATCATGTCCGGGGTCTTCGCGGACTCCAATTCTCGTAGGGCGGCTCTCCGGTAGGCGTTCGCGCGCCAGCGTCTCCATTGCCAAACGAACAACAATATCACTGCTAAGAATGCCAACGCCAAGACGACGTACCATCCAGGTGCTGGCGGCCACCAGGGGACGGGCGGTGGAACGGCAATGTCGTGTAACCGATCCAAGCTGGTTGAATTATCGTTCATAGTGTGTTGGGGCGATTTCCGAAGAGAGCCCGGATTTGCTCAACCACTGGGCGGGCAGTGGAGATTGGTAGAACTGGAACTCGAAGCGCACGAAAAATTTCCCGCCACCGATCGAGACATCTTTGGAATGCCGCTTGGAAGTCTCGCGAAAATGCTGAGTGGGACGGGATTTCCCAAGTCCGCCCAATATCGTTGGCGAACATGCCTGGCGTGCCCGTCAACGAGATGCCCAATGGATCGTAGACTGCAACGACGAGGACATCGTTGTGAGCTGAAAGCCGTGTTGCCAAGCGTTGTGTGTTGTCATTTGCTCCATCGAGATCGGTGATCAGCACCACAAGATGATCGTGTTTGGCAACGCGAAGCGCTCCTTCCAACGCCTGATTCAAAGTGGCCTTCCCCTCGGGCGGCTCATTCGAAGCGAGTTGGGTGTTCAAACGACAAATCGCGTGAAAGAGCGTAAGTACTCGCGGTTGGCTACGATGCGGACGGACTTCCACAATTTCCTGCTCGTTGAAGACTAAGCCGCCGACACGGTCACCGGAATCCAAAGTCCTCCACGCTCCCAACGCAGCCACTTCGGCAGCAGTAACCGATTTCATGGCCTGCTGGCTTCCGAAAAACATGGGGCGTCGTTGATCGACGACCAACAACACCGGCCGTTCCCGTTCCTCGGAATAGACGCGAACGTATGGCGATCGAAGTCGGGCGGTCGCTTTCCAGTCCATCGTACGGATGTCGTCGCCTTGGTGGTAATGCCGTAGTTCCTCGAATGCCAAACCGCGACCCCGCAACCGAGACGCATGCCGACCCGCAAGTAGCGAACTAACGGGCTGCCTGGGGCCGAAAGAAAATCCTCTCGCTTCAGCCTTCAACAGAAGCAATTCTTCCAAGCGAATGGTGACACGAGCACTCATAGGATGACCTAAACCGGTACAACTTGCTTGAGTAATTCTTCGATGACCTGCGTTCGCGTGATCCCAGCGGCTTCGGCTTCGTAACTCAGGTGAATTCGATGAGCCAAACAAGCCGGGGCAACGGCTCGGATGTTGTCTGGCGATACGAAATCTTGCCCCGCGAGCCAAGCATGAGCCCGAGCAGCGGCATCCAACGCCAGAGTGCCTCGCGGACTGGCTCCGAGACGAATCCAGCCTTGAAGACTGCCTTCATACTTTTGTGGAATTCGTGTTGCTAGAACGAGGTCCACAATGTACTTCTCAGCGGCTTCGGCTACTTGAACAGCAAGGACTTCTTTTCGAGCTTGGAAGATGACTTCTTGAGCGATTTTGGTGGGCTCTGACGATTTCCCCGCTTTCTCACCACGCACGAGACGAAGGATTTCTAATTCGTTCGCTCCATCGGGATAGTCCACGCGAACATAGAGCATGAATCGATCCATCTGTGCTTCGGGAAGCGGGTAAGTTCCTTCTTGCTCGATGGGGTTTTGAGTCGCCATTACCAAAAACAATTCGGGCAACCGATGAGTTTGCCCTGCCACTGTGACTTGACGTTCCTCCATCGCTTCAAGCAAGGCCGCTTGGACTTTCGCCGGCGCACGATTGATTTCATCCGCAAGCAACAAGTTTCCAAAAATCGGTCCTTCCTGGAATTCAAAAGTCGCGTTTTGCTCGCGATAGATCTCCGAACCGGTCACATCGGAAGGCAACAAGTCGGGTGTGAATTGCACCCGGCTGAACTCGCTCTCCATGAGGTGAGAAAGCGTCTTCACCGAACGCGTTTTCGCTGTGCCGGGAAGCCCCTCCATCAGCACGTGACCGTTTGCGACCAAGGCAATCAAAAGACGTTCGACGACCTCTTGCTGTCCGACAACAGCGGCGTTCATAGCTTCGGAGATTTGTAAGATGGAGTCGCGCGTTCCCATTGTCTCTCTTTTGGTTTCTTGTAGTAGACTTTCAAAAATTAAGCGATTGGATTGTCAAGAGCCAATCATGAATCCAACCAACAAAGACCGAGGCCCGAAAATCGCGCCTCGGTCTGCTTGGTTTTCAAGACTACTTACTTACGCCTTCGGAGAGTTTCTGCATCACGTCGTCCAGATTGAAGCTGGCTGGCTTTTGCCGTGGCGGATACTCTTTGAAGGTTTCCAAGAATTTCCCTGCGTATTGCTGGGCTGGGACAAGCAAGAACGCGTGGTCGAGCAACCAATCGTAGTAGGTGTTCGAGGTGATGTCGGCTTGCTCGTAGGGGTCGGCTCGCAAGTCAAACATTTTCGGAAGTCGCAATGGGGTGAACGGTTCAGCCCAAACTTTCAAAGTCCCTCGAGCACGTTGTTCCAGGAAGACCATTTTCCAGTTCCGGAATCGCATCCCGACGAGTTGGCCATCGTCGTTGAAGTAGAAAAAGGATTCTCGCGGTGACTTCTCGTCTTTGCCGGTGAGATACGGCAAGATGTTGTAGCCATCCAAATGGACTTTGTAGGTTTTATCGCCGGCCTTGTGACCTTTGAGAAGTTTCTCTTTGATGTCCGCATCGCCGACGGCAGCCAGGAAGGTTGGCAGCCAGTCGAGGCCGCTGACAATCTCATTGGAGACACTGCCCGCTTTGATTTTGCCCGGCCACCGAAGTGCACATGGGACTCGGAAGGCACCTTCCCAGTTCGAGTTCTTTTCGTTACGGAAAGGGCTCAATGCAGCGTCCGGCCAGGTGTTTTTGTGAGGTCCATTGTCGGTCGTGTATAGCACGATCGTGTTCTCAGCGATCTCGAGATCGTCCAGGGTTTTCAGCAGTTTGCCAACATCACCATCGTGTTCGAGCATACCGTCGGCGTACTCGGTTCGAGCGTCGAGACCGGGCTCGTCCCGCAGTTCATCACGTACGTGGGTCCGAAAGTGCATTCGAGTCGCATTCCACCACACGAAGAATGGCTTCTCCGCTTTGACCTGCCGCTCGATGAAGTCGACGGCTGCGTCCGATGTCTCATCGTCGATCGTTTCCATTCGCTTTTTCGTCAAAGGCCCAGTGTCTTCGATTTTTCCATCAGCACTGGCTTTGATGACACCGCGAGGACCAAAGCGTTTGCGAAATTCGGGGTCACGGGGGTAGTTTCGGTTCTCGGGTTCTTCTTCGGCATTGAGGTGATAGAGATTGCCCAAGAACTCATCAAAACCATGATTGGTCGGAAGAAATTCGTCTTTGTCACCCAAGTGATTTTTGCCGAATTGACCTGTCGCGTAGCCGTGCGGTTTGAGGAGTTCGGCCAAAGTGGGATCTTCAGCTTGCAATCCCAAGTCCGCACCTGGCAAGCCCACTTTGGAAAGGCCCGTGCGATACGTGCACTGGCCGGTGAGGAATGTCGATCGCCCTGCTGTGCAACTTTGCTCAGCATAGTAGTCGGTGAAGATCATTCCTTCCTTTGCAATGCGGTCAATGTTTGGCGTGCGATAGCCAACAAGCCCCATCGTATAGGCCGAGACGTTTGTCTGGCCAATATCGTCCCCCATGATAACGAGGATATTTGGTTTGTCCTGTGCCTGTGTTTCCCCAACCACCGCTAGGCTGGCCAAGCACAACGCCATCATCGCGGCGAGTTTCCGTCGTCCGGTCATGTCAAATCCTTGTCTTGTAAAATCAAAGTAGCCGAAGTTCAATGTGAGAACCTGTGGTTGCCTTATATTTAGTCGAAATCCACTAAGACAATGGCACCTCCTTCCATTTCTCGAATCGTCATTGGTACTTAGTCACGCAATTGTTTTCGAAACTGCTCAAGTTCTTCGCGTCGCTCATCGGAGACGACTGGGTATTTGAGATCTAAGGCGTGCAGTTGTTCCAGGACGACTTGAGCGACAATTAGCCTCATATTCTTTTTGTCGTCAGCGGGAATGACGAACCAGGGGGCGTGCTGGGTTGCCGTCGCGTTGATCGCATCTTCATAGGCTTGCTGATAGTCGTTCCAGTAGCCGCGTTCGGAAACATCTGCCTCGGAAAACTTCCAATTCTTTTCCGCTTCATCAATTCGGTCGAGAAAACGCTCACGTTGTTCGTCCCGGCTGAGATGCAAGAAGAACTTGACCACCTTCGTGCCATTCCGGCAGATGTGTTTCTCGAAATCTCGGATCGATTCGTATCGGTTTTCCCAGAGTTCTTCCAGGTTTTCAGTGTATTCCTGCGGTAGTCGCTGTTTTTCGCGGACGATTTCGGGATGGACTTTCACAACCAGCACTTCTTCGTAATACGAGCGGTTGAAGATGCCAATCTGCCCTCGCTGCGGGAGACGGATCGTCGTTCGCCAGAGAAAGTCGTGTTCTAATTCGTTCGTACTCGGTTGTTTGAACGAATGCACGACCACACCATGTACGTTGACTCCCGACATGATTGCCCGAATCGTGCCGTCTTTCCCAGCGGCATCCATCGCCTGGAATATTAAGAGCATCGAGTTGCGATCGTCAGCGTACATCATTCGCTGCAAGTCATTGATTTCATCTTGGAACTCGTTGAGTAAATCCTTGTACTCCGACTTGTCTTTATAGACGTCCTTGACCTTCGTCTTATGTTTTTCCAGTTTGAGTTTCTTGGTTCCGTTCACAATATAGTCGTCGGTGTCGATGTGAACGTGCATTGGTGTAGTCTCAATAAATTGTTAAGCGTAGCTGGACGTAAATAGTACGACGATAGATTGAGGTTCATTCGCTCTCAGAGCAATGCTCCGAGAGCGAATGAAATCAGTTGCGCAAATCCGATGATCAAAAACTAGGGGCAGGATACTCAGCCACATAGGTCTAACGCGGCTTTAGTTTTTCCAGTTCCTTCAATCGTTGTAGTGCATCTTTCTGGCGGAGAAGCCCATAGTTGATGTTACCGGCGTTCAAGGAGGAACCCGTTTGGTATGGGTAGTCTTTGAAGTCTGCAAAGAAGTCTTTGATGACGCCTTGAATCGGCACGAGCAGCCACATTTGACGCGCGTACCAATCGACATATTTACCGCCATCATGCGCTGCCCGCTCGTAGGGGTCCATACGGAGATTGGTGATGCTAGCCCACGGTGTCACCTTACGGGAACCGAAGGCAATATTACCTTCCTGAACCGCAAAACTTACCTTCCAGTCGTTCCAACGGACTGCGTTAAGGTTGCCGCCTTGATCGAAATACAGCATACGGTCTCGCGGACCTTTCTCCACTTCACCCTTGAAGTACGGCACGAAATTATAACCGTCTAGATGAACTTTAAAATCTTTGTCGTTGAACTTGGCTCCCTCTGCCAATTGTTTCTTCACATCGCCGACGCCTGCGGCGGCACACAGTGTGGGGAACCAGTCCATGCTTGAAATGATATCGTTCGACACGGAATCTGGTTCAATGACACCTGGCCAGCGGACCATCATAGGGACGCGGAAACCGCCTTCCCATGTGGTGCCTTTTTCGCTAGCGAATGGTGTGACAGCACTGTCCGGCCACATTGCGAACTCGGGGCCGTTATCAGTGGAATAGACAACGATGGTGTTGTCAGCAATCTCGAGTTCATCAAGCAAGTCGAGCAACTGCCCCACATGTCCGTCGTGTTCAACCATCCCGTCTGCATGAATTCCTTTGCCTGTGACGCCGTAGGATTCTTTCTTCAGATGCGTAAAGACGTGCATCCGTGTTGAGTTGAACCACATGAAGAAAGGCTTCTTGGCTTTGACTTGCCGTTGAATGAAGTCCTTCCCAGCCGTGAGAAATTCTTCGTCAATTGTTTCCATCCGTTTCTTCGTGAGTGGGCCGGTATCTTCGATCTTCCCATCAACGACTGCTTTAATCACACCCCGTGGCCCGTACTTCTCGCGGAACTTTGGATCTTTCGGATAGAAATAGCCTTCCGGCTCTTCCTCGGCATTCAGGTGATAGAGGTTGCCATAGAATTCGTCGAACCCGTGATTGGTCGGCAAGTGCTTGTCCTGGTCACCGAGGTGATTCTTTCCGAATTGCCCCGTCGCATAGCCCTGACTTTTCAAGACATCTGCAATCGTCGGCATCCATTCGGTGATCCCGTGATCGTCGCCGGGCATGCCGATCGTTAATAGTCCCGTGCGAAACGGTTCCTGACCGAGAATGAAACTCGCACGGCCCGCGGTGCAACTCTGCTGGGCGTAAGAGTCCGTGAATAACATTCCCTCCTTCGCGATACGGTCGATGTTGGGCGTCTTGTAACCCAGCATGCCCCGCGAATAAGCGCTAATGTTAGGAATGCCAACGTCGTCGCCCCAGATCACAAGAATATTCGGTTTCTCTTGGGCCGAGACAACTGGCTCCATCTCGAATAGGCTGACAAGTCCAAGAACCAATACGCCGCAGAGTGCCCATCGGGAAACGTCCGTCAACATAGTGTTACCTTTTTGGCTGAGCGGTTTCGAGTTGAGTCATCAATTCAATCATCAGTTTTCGCCAGGTTTCAAATTTGATTGGGCTAGAACACCGATTCCTCCTTGGAATTGTTTTTCGGATTAACGCACTTCACCGTTGCAAGTACGCCAATATTTCTGCCCGCAGTTCCGCCAACAGTTGCTCATACTCCCGAATGCGAGTGTTGGTGACCGATTGAAAATCCAGCCAGTGTTCGCGAGCGTGAACGCACTCAATGTACTCGCGACACATGTCGTTCAATAGTTCTTCAGATAGGTGGCGGTTGATGCGTTTGGTTGCATCAGGCAATTGGGACTCCAGACTTTGTCCCAACCTTGCTAAAACTTGCTTGTCAATCACAAGAACTCTGGAACAGAAATGTGAAAGGTATCGCCGCGACTTCTTTGACGAGTCGGCTGTCGAGGTTACAATGCCAGACCCCATTGCAAAAGTAATTTACGGTTAAGCGGGCTGGAAATTAACCGGTTTTTTGCATTGGAGATCTCGGCAAATGCACTTCGAATGAATGACATCGGCAATGCCTCGTGAATCCAGTCTGAACGATCGATCGGAAGCCATTCAAGCGGAATTGAAACGTGTGCTGGCCTCCGAAGATTTCTTGGCCTCCCAACACATGACCCGTTTCCTGCGATTTATCGTGGAAGAGACACTCGCGGGGAACGGCGAACATCTCAAAGAGCGAACCATTGCCCTCAACGCGTTAGGGCGTGGCGGCGATTTCGATTCCCGGCTTGATCCCGTTGTCCGAGTTGTTGCGGGTAAACTCCGCAGGGCTTTGGATCGTTACTACGCCAAACAAGACGGCGAAAGCCCTGTGACAATCAGCGTTCCCAAGGGCGGGTATCGGCCGAAATTTTGCGACAACGATCGTCAGGAATCAACTGTTGAAACAGCCCGCGAGAATTCTTGGACGCTCCAAACATCGGCGAGTGATCCACTGGGGCGTCCCGTCGTTGCGATTCTTCCATTCGCCGCGTTTGGTTGCGTTGATCAGTTGCGAACCTTGGCAGACGGTCTGGCTCAAGATCTGTGCGTCAATCTGAGTCGGTTTTCCTGGATTCAAGTCGTTGACTACCTGGCGGCCCGGAGTGTTCGGACGAATGAATCCAATCCCGTCCGTCTCGCTGCGCGTCTCAAAGCTGACTTTTTCTTGACCGGTACGATCCGCGAAATCGCATCCGAGATTCGCGTCACACTTCAGTTCGTACGGAGTGATCGGGGAGTCGTCATTTGGGCGGATTCCTTCGACTTCCGACAAGGCAACAATCTTCAAGAGAGTCTGGATCAGTTAGCGTCTGGGACAGCACTCTTGCTGGGCGATCTTTTTGGAGTACTGTCGCGAGCAATCCGATCCGCCTCGCTGAACACACCCCTTGAGAGTGCAACGGCGATTGAAACACTATTTCGATTCTTCGAATACGAAACGCACCTGGGCGATGTCGGTTACGATCGCGTTCTGAACGCCCTGACGAAAATTGTGAAAGCGTTTCCCGATTTTTCCATGGCGTGGGGAGCCTTGGCGACGCTGCATCTCAATGGCGTATCGATGCTCGCAAAAACCAAAGCACGCGATGCCTCTCAACAAGCCCACCACTGTATTGAGAACGCTCTCAAAGCCGACCCGACATGCGCGTTTGCTCATTGGAACGCGGGGCTGTATCACCTGATGCACGGGCAACAAGAGGAAGGCGTGGCGGCCACCGAACGGGCCATCGACAATGCGAGCGGTTCGTCGTTCGAATTGGGGGCAGCCGGTGCCTTGCTGAACGCTCTCGATCAAGGCGAGCAAGGACAACCACTCATCAACGAGGCCGTCGAACGCAATCCGGCACTTCCCGGTTGGATCAAATGGGGGGCAGCCATCGGTCAAATGGGGTCGGGACGATCACAAGACGCGATTGCGACATCCGAGCAATTCACGCTGCCTGATTGCTTTTGGGATCCAATGCTGCGTTCAGTTGCCCTAGCTGATGCCGGGGAAAAAGAATCCGCGGGAACGGCGATGCGACAAGCCAAGAAGCTCCGCCCCGAGTTGGCTCATCGGCCTCAGGAATTGGTCGGTCGAATTGTCACGAATCCTGAGGTCAAGAATCAAATTCTCGAGCAGGTTCAATCGGCAATTCCATAAGCCAAAGAGTTCCTGATCGCACACGGCTCGTGTGTCCACAATGTTCACATATCAAAACTCGCTTGTGATTGTTTACATTCCCTCGCCATTCGTGGAGAATCCGACGGTGCATGCCCTTGGGGGCGGAATTGCCACTTATGCGTCGTCGCGCTCGACGGCGACGTCGGACTGAATCACGCACCATGCGAGTTGAGACTGTGAACGTGACGCGAATGCAACCTGTCAGAAGAAGACAAAGCCAAATTCCTCTCGATGAGACAGGAAATCGCAATCGGTTTGATTGGCGTTTCATCTGTCTCGCGATACCGATTCTGCTGATCGCGTGCCGACCGGCCGTCGGGGGCGACGTTTATGATGTCGGCGTTTCCGCGGTCGATATCACTCCCACGTACCCGATTCGACTCAACGGATTTGGCAATCGTCGGGAGGAGTCCGAAGGCGTCTCTCAGCCGATTTATGCCAAAGCGTTGGCGATCGCCGAGCATTCGGACTCGCCTTCTGCCAAATCGCCATTGGTCTTGGTTACATTGGATAGTCTCGGTATTCGGCAGTCGATGCGTGACCGAGTCGCACAAGAGTTGAAGAAGTCTCACGGGGTACCCGCCGAGAACTTGGTGATTACGTTCACCCATTCCCATTGCACGCCGAAAGTCAATGGCGCATGTGATAACATTTTCAGCCAAGCGATTCCTGAAAGCCACCAAAAACACATTGATCGGTACACTAAGGAATTAACGAATTCGATCACTAAAGCGGCTCGGCAAGCTTTGGATTCCATGCGACCGGCCCACTTGGAACGGGCAACCGGAAGTGCGCATTTCGCCAAAAATCGCCGAACCGTTGGCGGGCCAACCGACCATGACTTACCGATGTTGGTTGTGCGTGATCTGAAGTCCGGCCAGCCGCGGGCGATCTACGTTTCGTACGCCTGCCATTGTGTGACGTTATCGTTCAATCAGATCAGCGGGGATTGGGCCGGTTACGCGGCGGCCATGATCGAACGACGATTTCCCGATTGCGTTGCGATGGTTTCCATTGGAGCCGGTTCGGATCAAAATCCGATCTCGGGCGTCACCGGCGATAACGTGCAGGTTGCGGAAGGCCAAGGGGTCGAGATCGCAACGGAAGTGGAACGGCTACTCTCTGGCAAGTTGACCCGCATCTCCGGTCCTGCAACGGCGGTCTATCGCCGGATCAAACTCCCTCTGAATCCGCCGCCAACACGAGAGGAACTCGTTGCCCAAACGCAGAAGGGGCGTCCGACAGACCGTTACAACGCCCAAACGCAGTTACAACGGCTGGATCGGGGCGAGTCTTTACTCACGGAAATTGATTACCCCATCCAAACTTGGACGTTTGGCGACAGCTTTTGTATGACCTTTCTCGCAGGTGAGGTGTGCGTTGATTATGCGAAACGGCTCAAGAGCGAGTTCGATCACGATCGGTTCTGGCTGAACACGTATAGCAACGACTTTTGTTGTTACATTCCGTCCGAGCGTTTGCTCGAAGAGGGCGGTTATGGTGGTGGTGGCGAAGTCCCATACTTTGCATTGCCGAACACATTGAAAGCTGGGTTGGAAGATCAGATTGTCGAAGAAGTTCACCGTCAGATTCCAAGATCGTTCTCGGTCGCAGCCGGTACACGCGGGATCGCACCGAAGTCGCCGGAAGAATCGCTGAAAACCATGCAAGTCGCCGCGGATTTGCAAGTGGTACTGGCGGCCGCTGAACCAGCCATTTCCGATCCGGTCGCCATTGATTTCGGACCCGATGGCAGCCTGTGGGTGGCTGAGATGAACGACTACGGTCGCGATGTGTATGAAAACTTCCAACAGCAAGGTCGGATTCGTCGTCTTCGCGACGCCGATGGCGACGGTTTCTTCGAGGTCGCCAAAACGTTCGTCGATGGACTCCGCTTCCCGACCGATGTGAAAGTCTGGCGGGAAGGCGTGTTGATTTGCGATGCTCCCGACATTCTCTACGCTCAAGACACAAACGGCGACGGCCAAGCCGACAAAGTCACGCAACTGTTCACCGGCTTCGAAGTCCGCAATGCTCAGGCGAGAGTCAATAGTTTGCGGCTGGGACTGGATAATTGGGTGTACGGTGCGTCCGGGCTGTTCGGTGGTCTCATTACGAACCCACAGACTGGAAAAACCGTCGATTGCCGAAATCGCGACTTCCGAATCAAACCGGACGAGGGAATTATTCAGCCGGTCAATGGGCGAACACAGCAAGGCCGATGTCGTAACGACTGGGGAGATTGGTTTGGGTGCTCCAACGGCACTCTCTTGCGACCGATCCCATCGGATGAAAAGTACCAAGCCCGTAACCCGTTGGCGTCACCGGCGGCGGTGCCTGTTGTCCGAATCGCAGAGGAAGCCCACCAGCTGCTGCCACCGGAGAATCTGGTTCGGTTTGCGTTGTCCGGAGCACCGGGCCGAGCAACATCGGCCTGTGGGTTAGGAATCTATCGCGACACACTGCTGGGGAAAGAATTTCTTAACGACGCCTTCACCTGCGAGCCGGTTCACCAATCGGTGCATCGCATTGATTTTCGAGAAGGCAATCCGGTTTTCTCAGGGACACGGGGCGAGAGTGAAGAAGATCGCGAATTTCTGAGTTCGAACGATCGTTGGTTTCGACCGGTGCAAGCTCGAACCGGCCCTGATGGAGCCTTGTGGGTCGTCGATATGTATCGCTTTGTGATTGAACACTCCCGCTGGATTCCGCAGTCCACTCGCGACGAACTCGATGTCTATGCCGGTCAAGGACGAGGGCGAATCTATCGCGTCTTGCCACGCGGGACGGCATCCACGACGGATAACACAACCAAAACTGCCAGCGTCCTTCCGGATCTTCAGAGATTGTCAACGACGGAACTCGCTAAACGGTTGGACTCATCGAACGGAACCCTGCGGGATCTCGTCCACCAAAAACTTCTCTGGCAAAACGCGACCGACGCGGCTGCAAGCATTCGCGAGATCATCAAAAATTCAGAACATCCGGCAGCACAACTGCAAGCTCTTTCCGTTCTCAAGGGATTAAACCAACTCACCGCGGACGATGTTCTGCGAGGTCTGGGAACGAGTTCGCCCGATGTCCAGCGGTTCGCGGTGGAGCTGAGTGAGCAGTTCCTCGATGAATCAGCGGAACTACGCACAGCGGTTGTTGCGTTGGCTGATCACAAAGACATGCGGCTGCGGCGCCAGGTGGCCTTCTCCTTGGGAGCGGGACACAGCCCGGAGTTCTCGGCGGCAATTGCCCGTCTGGCGAGCGGTGCTGAGAGCAGCACCTATGTCCGCAGTGCGGCGTTGAATTCTGTTTCGTCAAAGAACATTCAACAGGTCCTACAAGCCTTCACGGACTTGCCCACCTCGAACCATGACTCCGCATCATGGAAGAAACTCCTCGAGCTCGCTGTGCAATTTGGGGATGCTGATACTCTTCACGCCGTGTTCACCAAGCATCTCCCCACTGTCGAACCACTGCCCACAAAGACAGCCGCAGAATTGTGGATCACGGTTCTCACTGCAACGGACCGCCGATCCGCCCAAGACCACATGCCGGAAGAACTCGCCAAGGTCGAGCAGATTCAGAAACTCTTTCAGAATGCTCTGGCCACTGTAAGAGCCACGAACGAAACATCGGAGAAGTACGAAGCGGCTTTCAAATTGCTCGGTCGACAATTCGGCAGTTTTTCGAAATCCGCCGTAGAAGCCAGCAGCATCTCCAACCGATTCTCTGCCAACAAACGGGCCTCTTATTTGGCTCGATTTCTTTCCCCTCGGTACCCAGCCAAACTGCAGAGAGACGCCTTGACCGCGGTCGTCGCGACCGGTGCGGAAGACATGCCGAAATTGCTGATGCGAGCCTACGCCTCGCTCGGGAATGACATCCGTTTCGCAATCATCGACACCATGTTGAATCAAAAAAATGGTCCCGCAGTGTTGGTGAAAGCGTTGGAAACGGGAACGGTCCGCGCTGATCGATTCGATGCCAACCGCCGTGAGAAACTGCTCTCGCGAATTGCCGTCGAACAACGATCACAAGCCGAAAAGGCTTTGGGGGCGTCTGGGCAATCGAACCGGGCGGAGATTGTGAAAGAGATGCTGTCATCACTCAAGCCCGGTAACGTCGAGCATGGTCGCACGAAGTTCCGAAAGCATTGTGCGTCCTGTCATCGACTCGAGGATTATGGACACGCAGTCGGTCCAAACCTGCAGGCACTGACCGTTCGTGATCCGGCATGGTTGCTCGCGGCGATACTTGATCCGAATCAACAGGTCGATGCCCGATATCTTTCATGGACGATCGCGACGACCGACGGACGCGTCACTGCTGGACTCCTCGTCGACGAGTCATCCACAAGTGTGCGGTTGCGAGAGTCCGGCGGCAAAGAGCATTCGATAGCACGCGACGAGATCGAGGTAATGCAATCTTCGCAAAAATCGCTCATGCCGGAAGGCCTGGAACGAGACCTGTCCAGTCACGACTTAAGCGACGTAATCGCCTACTTAGGGAGTTTTCAGCAGCCGGCCAAACGTCTGCCCGGCAATCAGCCTCAGGTTGTTCGTCCTGATGACGATGGCGTACTAAAACTCACCGCAACCGTTGCCGAAATCCGTGGGAAAGACATTACCTTCGAGACGGATTTCTCCAACATCGGATACTGGCACGATCAGGGAGACTCGGCCGTTTGGCAGATCGACCTGCCAAAGCCGGGCGAGTACGACGTCTATCTGAATTTCGCCTGCGTGGGTTCTGCCGCTGGGAATTCATTTCGTGTGGACGGTCTACCGAATCCGATTGTCGGGAAGGTTGCTAGCACGGGCGGTTGGGATCGGTATCGTCAACCAAAAATTGGACGCACGACTCTCACCGCAGGGCGTCATTCAATCATCATGCGAGCGGCGGAACCTGTTGAGCAGGCCCTGTTCGACCTTCGTGAGATTCGTCTCGTTCCGGTTGGTCAAGCTCCACGTTTCGCCGCGAGCGACATCACAGAAACTCCACTTCCGAGACGGGCACCGGAAATCGCACCGTTCCTGTTGGACGAGACGCAATCCGTCGAACGGCGTCAGCAAGCGATCGACCAAAGGCCTGGCATGGGACCGGCGATCATTGGGATACTGACGGCCGATCTCGATCCCAAAGACATGAAGGAACAGTATCGTCGAATTCCGTGGATTTGGCGTGTCTCGATCGCGGTCGCCAAACGGAACGATGGTGGCGAGATTCGTGATCTCTTGGAAATCAGCGTTCCGAAAGCCGGCCATCCTCTCGAAGACTGGCAGGCCGTCGTTATCGGCGGTGGTCTGATTAATGGAGCCACGCAAATCGGACTCTGGCCCGATCAACGAATCGACGAAATTCTGCAAGGCTTGCCAGCTGTCAAAGCAGCTTGGCCGGAAGCCTTAGACAAAGCCGTCAAAATGGCCCACGATGAGCAAGTTCGCTCTGGAACACGCTACGATGCCCTCCGGATGATTGCACTGCTTGAACCTGATGATGCGATCGTCGAGCTGAAAAAATACTTGAACAGTTCCCGCGAATTGCAAATGGGTGCCGTCAGTGGCTTAGCCGACATCGACACCGATACTGCGACGGAGTTACTTGCTAGTGCTCTCGCTCACCTTGAGGGAAGAAACCGCCAATTGGCGATCGAAGCGTTATTACGAACTGATCGACGCGCCAAGTCGTTGGTCACGCTCATATCGGAGAAAAAGCTAGTCCTTTCGAACAAGGAAATGCTAGCACTTCGTCAACATACTCTTCCATCGCTAAAACAGCGATACAAAACGATGATTGAGCCAATCATTGGCCAACCGTAACATCGTCTAAAATCAAGGCAAACATCAGACCTGTCGTACCGAACTAAAACAATAAAGGCGTCGCTCATGATTGACCTAGTAAAACTCTCAAAACAAGTCAAAACGCAGTTGCTGTGTGGTGTGGTGTTGCTAGTTGTTGGGGCAGTCAACGAAACGTTCGCGGACGAAGGTTCTTCCAAGACCATGAAACCGCCATTGTGGACTCAAAAACCGCCAAAGAGCGAAGGGAAACTAACAGTTCATCGCCCCTCCAAACCCAATGGAACCGCGATTGTGATTTGCCCCGGTGGTGGCTATCGCGGACTTGTGACGGGGGGCGAAGGACACGGAATTGCAAAGTGGCTCAATCGTCACGGCATCACGGGAATTGTGTTAGAGTATGAGTTACCCAAGGGACGCCCCTTTGTACCACTGCGCGATGTCCAACGCGCCATTCGACTGACCCGCGCGAATGCCTCAAAGTGGGGGTTGAATACAAAACGTATCGGAGTCATTGGCTTCTCGGCTGGCGGACACTTGGCATCTACAGCCGGTACTCACTTTGATGCTGGTGACCCCAATAGCCAGGAACCGATTGAGCGAGAAAGTTGCCGACCCGATTTTATGATCTTAGTCTACCCAGTAATTTCAATGAGCGACAAAACTCATCAAGGATCGAAACGGAACCTGTTGGGACGGATGCCAACGGACAAGATGGTTCGACTTTTCTCCAATGAAATGCAAGTCAACAAGCAGACTCCTCCCACGTATTTGGCTCACGCTTTGGATGATAAAGTCGTCGTTCCTGACAATAGTCGTCTGTTTCACGAGGCTCTGCGAGAGCACCAAGTTCCCACCGAATACCTCAAATTGCCCTCGGGCGGCCATGGACTGAACGGATATCGCGGACCAATGTGGGATGCGTGGCAAAAGGGATCAATTCGATGGCTGAAAGCCCAGGATCTTATCCCGTAGCTGTCTTTTGAACATCGATCAGCATTCGCAGACACTCCCATCAATACTTTGGTAGACCAACTCTATGAATCGAACCATCTCAATGCGGCTCATCTTTCTCCTCGTGTCGACGACATCAGCGATCTCGGCTGCACCGCCGGTCCGACATTACGATGATCCGTCGGCTCCCGAATTCGAAGTCCTGAGCCCAGGTGAGTCTCCTCCGCTCAATGTCTATGGAAACTTTGTGATTGGGCCGAAGTACATTCCAGCACCCGAACGGAAGGCTGTCGCTGGCGTTCCACAGGGCACGGTTCAGCAGTTCAAAATCGACTCGAAAGAAACAAAGATCTATAACCCAGGAATCGCGCGGAGAAAGTTTGGGACTGTTGATCCGGAGAACCCGAAAACGTTGATCGTCGATACACACCCAATCGACTATCGACGGCAAATCACAGTCTATATCCCGGCACAGTACCAGCGTGACACGCCGGCGCCCTTTATGGTCGTTCATGACGGCCCCAAGGGACGCCCGAACATGACACTACCGCGAATCCTCGATAACCTCATTGCACAGAAGCGGATTCCGCCGATCATTCTGATCCAAATTGCCAACGGCGGGGGCGACGCTCAAGGTCATCAGCGGGGCAAAGAGTACGACAATATGTCTGGGCTTTTTGCTGAGTACATAGAAACAGAAGTCCTGCCAAGGGTTGAGAAAAATTGCAACGTCAAACTCACCAAAGATCCCGAAGGGCGTGCGGCCATGGGGTCGAGTTCAGGTGGGTCGGCAGCACTGATCATGGCCTGGTTTCGACCTGATCTGTATCGACGCGTGCTTACAACCTCGGGGACCTTTGTGAATCAAGCATGGCCTTTCGATCCGATGTACCCCGATGGGGCCTGGGGATTTCACAAAACTTTAATACCCAAAACTCCTAAAAAGCCGATTCGCATTTTCATTTCTGTTGGCGATCGGGATCTCCTGAATCCGAATGTCATGCGTGATGGAATGCACGATTGGGTCGAAGCGAACCATCGCATGGCGAAAGTTCTGAAAGACAAAGGATACGAATATCAGTATGTGTTTTGTCGCAATTCGGGACACGGTATCCGGAACGCGAAGGAACAGTTTCTCCCTCATGCGATCGAGTGGGTCTGGGCGGGCTATGGGAACAAAGCGATCAAGTGACTAGCTGCAAGTGATGATATAAGGATACGTCGTCACTGTGATTGCAGTCTCTTGACTGTGCTTCTCTGACTTCGGCATCCAGATCAACAACAAGTCATAGTGACAGGCCCAGCGCTTAGAGCCCTGGGCCTGTGTTGCGTTCCGCCATTGGGGACCATCCATGTGCGAAATGTTGCTATGGGCTGGCAGAGAACTCGTTACTGAATCGCTGGAATCCCCGGTTCTTCAGCAGGACGTGGACCTGGAGCGGGCCAATCGAATTTGCGTTCACTTTCTTGGATTGGACGGTCATTGATGCTGGCCTCACGGCGACGCATCAGACCATTGTCGTCAAACTCCCAAAGCTCATTTCCGTAGGCTCGAAACCATTGTCCTGCTTCGTTGTGGTATTCGTACTGGAAGCGAACAGCGATTCGATTTTCGGTAAAGCTCCAAAGAGACTTTGTGAGTCGATAATCGAGTTCATGATTCCATTTGGTCGTCAAGAACTCACGGATCGCATCACGTCCTTGAAGAAACTGACCACGGTTTCGCCACTCGGAGTTTTCCGAATAGGCGAGCGCGACCCGCTGCGGATCGCGACTGTTCCAAGCGTCTTCGGCTGCCCGAACTTTGGCCAACGCTGTTTCTTCAGTAAATGGGGGGCTTAGATTCGACATGATACTCTTTCTCGATTGGGCTACGGTGTTCTGTTTCTTGGTGGACTTAAATAGTCACTCCGTCTTTGGCTACCACATTTGACTGAAGTGGCTATGGTTAGACTGGTCTGTATATGTGTGGTGGAAAAAACTTGAGTTGTTATTTCCTCGATTGATTTTGGAGGAACGCTCGCATCAATCTGGCGATTTTCTCGCCGTCTTCCTCAAGGGCAAAGTGGCCGGTATCGAGTAGGTGGAACTGCAGGTTTTTCAGATCGCGTTTGTAGGGATACGCGCCTGCCGCTGGGAATATTTCATCATTCTTGCCCCACACGATCAGTGTCGGCGGCTGGAACCTGCGAAGGTATGCTTGCCACTTCGGGTACAGCGGCGGGTTGCTACCGTAACTATAGAATAGGGCCAACTGAATTTCTTGGTTACCGGGACGGTCCAAGAATGGTTGCACGTGTCCCCAGGTGTCAGGGCTAATCGTTTCAACGTTGCGGACGCCATGCGTGTATTGCCACTTCGTTGCGTCGAGTGTGAGGAAGGATCGCAGTTTGTCGCCTTGGACTGGAGTTCGGTTTTTCCAGTACGCTTTGATCGGCACCCAAAACTCGTTGTCGAGCCCTTCGTCATAAGCGTTCCCGTTCTGAATGATCAGCGATGTCACCCGCTCCGGATGTCTGACTGCCAGTCGAAAGCCGACGGGGGCTCCATAGTCCATTAAATAAATGGCATAGGTTGTTAGCTCGATCTTTACCGTGAATTCCTCGATCACTTTCGCGAGGTTGTCGAATGTGTACTCGAACTGATCCACCGTGGGAGCCGAGCTGTACCCGAAGCCGGGATAGTCGGGAGCCACGACATGATACTTGTCTGCCAACCTTGGTATGAGATTGCGAAACATGTGCGAGGATGTGGGGAATCCATGCAACAGCAAGACCGTCGGGGCATCCTTATCGCCCGCCTCCCGATAGAAAATCTCCAGCCCATCGACTTGGACTGTTCGATAATAGACTTGCGGAATTGTCGGTTCGGATGCGTCTAGATTTGCAGAAGTCATCCAGGGAATCATGCTCAGTAGAGTCAGCGTCACCTTGTAAGGCATTGTCATACTTTCGTCTCCTTGTAAGAAACCTGATTGAGAAGTTCAGCAGTTTGGTTCACTGTTCAAGTGTCTGCGACGATTTTTTGCAGAGTTCGTTCAAACTGTCTGGCAGACTTCAACCGGTTTCGAAAGATTCAACAACCGGTCGATGGCTTCCGTCGTGCTCCACACGTCACTTGCGAGGAAGCGGAAATTCGTGATCGCTGCGGCATATCCGTCGTAGCCGGGGATTTGAGCCGCCGCCGTTGCATCGCCAACGACTGCGACTTCAAAGCCTTGCTCCAACAGCTCTCGAAGATGGGATTCCACACACAGATTGGCGGACATGCCCGCGAGGATAACTTGAGTGATTCCCCGTTTTCGCAATTGCAAAACAAGATCATTGGATTCGGGGCCATAGACCTTGTGCGGGCTTGTGATGATGGTTTCTCCATCATTGATGTACGGTTTGTATTGCTTGAGCCAATCGGCTCCCGACCCGACGAAATTTGTTAGGTCAAGTGCGGCTGGCCGGTCAAACATGTGAATGTCGTGCATCAACTTCTCTAACGCACCTTCGAAGTGCCAACGGTGATCTTGCGGGTAGTAGTAATGAGGACTGATGACGAGCGGGACATCCATCTCCTTCGCTGCTGCGAATAACTGTCGAATGTTCTCAACCGTGTTGTTTTCGGTGACGTTCTCGCCAACAACTGACCAACTGACCCCGTCTGGGCTTAAGAAGTCGTTCTGCGGATCGGTGACGACAACGGCCACGTTCTCCTTTCGCAGACGCACTCCCGGACGGGGGATAGCGGCATCTGCTTTTCGGCCACTACCGTAGACGATGCTGTTTTCGGCGGCTTCATTCATAATTCACTCCGAACATGGGATTGTGAATATATACAGACAGGTCGGTATATATTCGGGCAAAAAAAATGAGAATGGGTTTCCTCTGGCTATTTTCGTTTCGCTCGAGCTACAAGCGCCATTGCTGTTTCTTTGGCAACATCGGCTGGATGTGATGACTGGTCCATGACTGCCTTGATGATCGCTCCTTCGACGAGTAACGCGATCGCCTCACTGGTCCGCTCTGCTGCTTTAGTCCCAGCGACTTCACTAATGATTGCTTTCACCATCGCATAGAAACGACGTTTATGTTCGACGGAAAATTGGGAAGCGGGATGCTCGGCGTCTGCCAACTCTACGGCAGCATTGATGAACGAGCAACCGCGAAAATTCTCGGCTTCAAACCACTCCTTGAGGGCGGCAAAAAATGCTTCCAATTTGTTCATTCCCTGATCAACATGGCGTGTCATGGAATTGACGAACATCTGGTCGACTTGCTCTTCACGGTACTGAAGCACCGCGAGAATAAGTTCGTCCTTTGAGGCGAAGTGGTTGTACAACGACATCTTAGCCACTGAGGCCTCGGCCACAATGCGGTCAATTCCGACGGCCCGCACGCCTTCGGCGTAAAACAACCGTTCGGCGGTTTCCAGAATGCGTTGTCGGGCGTCCGACTTCTTGCGACGTGTCTTGCTCATATCCAAAATATACAGACTTGTCTGTTTTGTGGCAAGCGAAAGTTGGCGATTATTGATCGATGAGCGAATTTGGCAAATGGCATGGTCGAAAAGGCTGCATTCGGTGTCAGTCTAGTGTTGTATCCGACCTGAATTGACATGTTCGCAATTTGCGATGAGCACGCCAACGAGCGTGCGGTGGAAGTTTTGAAACCCGTCAATACAGAGTGGTCGAACCACTAGTTTGTGGCCATCGTATGAAGTTAAGGGTGGTGCATGGCGGTGAACCGTTCCGCTATCACGTTGTTTTCACTGGTTGACGCATGACGGTTTCGAATCGATCATGAGAACACCCGCTTGAAATCCGTGCTCAGATTCGTTTGTCGGATCGACTGCGAACCAAACATGACAACAGGCCGTCAAGACGGAAAACCAAGCAAACTTGCGTCACTAGACACAATAGGAACTCAGCATTGAATCAACCGCTATTGGCCTCAATTCAGGTTGGCATGCCACGCGAGTATGGCGAAGAAGGAGCGGCCGATCCGATGGATCGCACTTGGACGACTGGTTTCTTTAAAGAGCCAGTGTCTGGCAGCGTCTGGCTGGGGAGAACGAACCTTGATGGTGATGGACAAGCTGATTTGGTTCACCATGGCGGACCAGACAAAGCCGTTCTCGCCTATTCCGCCGAGCATTACTCTGGTTGGCGAGAGTCGTTGGCCAAGCCGCGGCTTCCGTTCGGAGCGTTCGGCGAGAACATGACGATGGAGAGTTTGAGTGAAGCCGATGTGTGTATCGGGGACACGTGGCGAATTGGTGATACGGTGCTCGTGCAAGTCTCGCAGCCGCGTCAGCCATGTTGGAAACTAGCTCGTCGGTGGCGGATCAAAACTCTTGCTCTAAAAGTTCAACAGACGGGACGGACAGGGTGGTACTTTCGCGTGCTAACCGAAGGACACATCGCTGCGGGAAAGTCTGTGAGCCTTCAGGAACGGCCGTATCCCGAATGGACCGTTGAGCGAGCCAATCAGGTGATGCACATTGAGAAAACGGACATCGACGCTGCTTTGGAACTGGCGGCGATCCCTCTGCTCTCTCAAAACTGGCAGACGACGCTGATTCGAAGAGCGGAAAAGAAAGAACGTGACATCAACCAGCGGCTGATCGGTGAGAATGAGTGATTGCCGCTAGGCTACCGTTTCGTCGGAACGTTACGAGGCCGAAAACTTCAGCCCCGCGACACCCCCAACAATCATGAGCAAGCACACGACTCGCCAGAAAGTGACGGGGTCGCTGAAAAGAATGATGCCGAGAATCGCCGTGCCGACGGCGCCAATGCCAGTCCAAACGGCATAGCCCGTTCCGACCGGAATGGTCCGAACGGCCGACGCGAGACATGCCATGCTGATCACCATTGCGGTGATTGTCAGCACGCTTGGCCATAGTCGTGTGAAACCGTGGGCGTACTTCAAACCGATCGCCCATCCAATCTCGAAAAGAGCGGCGATAAAAAGTGTTCCCCAAGCCATAACGTGGTCTCGATCGGCATCAAGCTGAGCCAGTAGCGAGAAGAAACCAAAGTTCTCCCAGTTGCCCTTTGCCATGAAGCGGGTAAAGTGATTCCCGTGCACTGGAGTCTGGTTTCCCAACATCACTCGGTGCAAGAGAATGATAACTGCTGGATATCTACACCGCAGTTGAACTCACTGGCCATAAAAAAAAGCCCTCGATTAACGAGGGCTTCGGCAAAGTTGTGTGAGTTTGTGCAAAACGCAATAAACTCAAAAAGTGGCGGGGGCAGGATTCGAACCTGCGACCTCGAGGTTATGAGCCTCGCGAGCTACCGGGCTGCTCCACCCCGCGTCATTGGGAGAGGAAGTATATTCTGTGAAGACGCCGTTGGCAACCGATCGCTCTGCCGTTTTGGGAGAAAAATCGGGATTGATTCCACGGGGTCCAAATACACTAAAACTCGGCGTTTTTCGGGGTTCGTGGGAACGGAATTACGTCACGGATGTTCTGCATGCCAGTCAGCAAGAGAATCAGTCGCTCGAAGCCCAAACCGAACCCACTGTGGGGCACGCTGCCAAATTTGCGGAGTTCGAGGTACCACCAATACTCGTCGGGATTGAGATCTTGCTCTTTCATTCGATCGAGCAAAACATCGTAACGCTCTTCCCGCTGACTGCCGCCGATGATCTCACCGATCCTGGGAACAAGCACGTCCATCGCCCGTACGGTTTTGTTATCGTCATTGCACCGCATGTAGAACGGTTTGATCGTTCGGGGGTAATCAAACAGAATGATGGGTTGTTTGAAGTGTTGTTCCGTCAGAAAGCGTTCATGCTCGGATTGCAAATCCTGTCCCCAGCTGACGGGATATTCCCACTTCTTCCCACTCTGCTCGAGGATCTCGATCGCGTCTGTGTATGAGACACGGAGGAATTCGTTCTCCGTGATATTCTTCAGGGTTTCGAGCACCGTCTTGTCAATGCGGTCATTGAAGAACTGCATGTCGTCGGGGCATTTTTCGAGCACCATCTTGATGACCGACCGCACGAAGTCTTCCGCCAGTTGCATGTTCTGCGGAAGTTCGTAAAACGGCATCTCCGGTTCGATCATCCAGAACTCGGCCAAGTGCCGAGTGGTGTTGGAGTTTTCGGCTCGGAAAGTCGGGCCGAAGGTGTAACACTCCCCGACCGATGTGGCGTAGATTTCCGCTTCGAGTTGCCCGCTCACCGTCAATGACGCCCGTTTGCCGAAAAAATCCTCCGTGTAATCCAGGGATTTCGGTGGTTTGTCGTCGTGAAGCAGCGTGGTGACCTGGAACATCTCGCCGGCACCTTCGCAATCGCTCGTGGTGATGACCGGCGTGTGAACGTACAGAAATCCGCGTTCTTGGAAGAAATTGTGAATCGCCGCCGATGCCGCATTTCGAACGCGAGCAATGGCTCCGAATGTATTGGTGCGGGGACGGAGATGGGCGATTTCCCGCAAGAATTCGAAGCTGTGTCGCTTCTTCTGCAACGGATAGGATTCGACATCCGCTGTGCCGATGAGTTCCAGTGTGCTGGCGTGAACTTCGACGCGTTGTTTCTTTCCGGGAGATTCTTTGATCTCACCGGTGATTTTGATGCTCGACCCCGTGGTCACATTCTTGATTGTCTCGGCGTAGCCGGGCACGGAACTGTCGATGACCAATTGCAGATTGGCCATGCAACTTCCGTCGTTGAGTTCCACGAACGAGAAGCCGTCTTTGGAGTCGCGACGTGTGCGGACCCAGCCGCTGATCTCAACCGGTTCGCCCGGCTGGCCGTCGCTGAGGATACGAGAAACACGGGGGCGGTCCATCGGAATCGGCTCCTCGGGGAATTGAGCTGTCTGACTTCCGCCATCACATCCTTGCGGGTTTCTGAGGAAAATCCCTCACCGCATTGGGCTTCTGCGGAAATGAAAAGTGCTGGGTTATACGGTGATAACCCAGCCCGTCAATGAGATCATCCGGCACGAAAAATTACTCTTTGTGCTCCTCGTGGCCTTCATGATCGTCGTGGTCGTCATGCTCGTGAGCGAAGGTAACCGTTGTTGTTTCTTCGTCGAGGGTGACGTCCACGTGGCCTTTGAAATCTTCGATGGATTTCAATTCCGCTGGGACGGCATCGCCTTCGATCACCCAAGCGGTTTCAGCGTCATCGCCTTCGCCGAGGGTCTTCTTCGTGAGTGGGAAGCCTTCGCCTTCGTCTTCTTTGTGGGCGGTGAGGAACAGCACAACAGCGGATGGCTCAACGTCTGCAACGGTTTGGTCGTCGTGATCGAGAATGTAAACGGCGACTTGTTTTGGCTCTTTGCTCACGGTAACTTCAACCAGGTGTTCCGCTCCCATATGAGCCATGTGCCCATCATGGGGACCATGGGCTGCGTGGGCGGAATCCTCAACATGCGAGCCACCGGTTGGTTCGGAGAATTCGCTATCGTCCTTTTTGGAGCATCCCGCGAAGACTGCCAGAATCATAACGCTTAGAATCCAAGAACGCATTTTGCACTCCCTTTTGTATCAATCAAAAACGGCAATGAATGGGAAAGCCCGCGATCGCGGACGCCGACGTAACAACGTCACGATAGCCGTTCCCACTCCCGCGTCAAGGGTGTCGATTACGAACTGTGAGAATCGGAACCCCATTTCTTTTCGAGTGAAGCCCCATGAGTGATGATTGGACCTTCATCCAGGCGATCCGGGACGAACCGCAGGAGTTACTACCACGACTCATTTACGCGGATTTCTTGGAGGAACAAGGCGATCTGCGGGGCGAACTTATCCGTGTGCAATGTGAACTGACCACCTTGCCTCCCGGTGATGCCGCGCGTGCCGCTCTGTCGGATCGAGAACGTGAATTGCTTGAGATGCACGGCGAGGAATGGCTCGCTCCGCTTCGCGCATTGGGAGTGACTGGCGTCTCGGTCAAGTGTTTTGAACGCGGATTGATCGAGCGGGTTCGCATCTCCAGTGCGGACTTCATTCGCAACGGCCACGCATTGTGCGATCAGATGCCTGCGTTACGACGCGTGGAATTGCGGCATATCGCCGAGAATGCTCGCGAATTCGCGGAATATGTTCCGCCGCCACAGATTACGGAACTCGATCTGAGTGCCAATCACCTCACTGCGGAGGTCTTGACGGACTTGGCCAACACAAACATCTGGCGACAACTCGTTGCGTTAGATTTGTCCTTCAATCGATTGGGCCAAGCCGATGTCGTGAGCCAACTGCTTGAAATCGAATTGCCATCGCTCAATGAACTTTCGCTGGCGATCAATCAAATTCATGAGACGGAACTTCGGACGCTCTCGGCCTGGATTCTCTCTATGAGAGAAAATTTGACGGCATTGGATCTTAGCAACAATCCCATTGGCCAGGCGGCGTTCGCGTTCCTGGTATCGACTGGCGGCGTGGATCGGCTTGCGAAACTCAATGTTGCCTCGTGCCAATTGACATCGCTGTCGCCGTTAATCGAACGCGAGCGAGAACTGTCGTTGCAGGAACTCAATGCTCGGTCGAATCGAATGATGGAACTTGCCTGGAAGGAATGGCAAACGAGCGAACTCAGTGATCGAGTGGAGACCGTCGATGCCCGCAACGTCTACCGCCCGTCATATTAAAAGGGCTTGCGGTGATGTCGCAGGACGTGGTTGCGTTGACCGCTTTGAACACGCCGCCGAATACTACGATTTGCGTCGACGTTTTTTAGTCGATTGTGCCGGGGAGCTGTCGAGACTTTCCGCGGTCATTTCGTAGGTCGCCATCGCGCGGAGGATCGAGTCCAAGTCGGCATCGTCGGGGAGACGAAACGACTGGGTGGCTTGACTACTTCGTCCCGTTGCCTGACGACGTTTCCGTTGCTCCCCGGACTTTGAGTTAGCTCGAACTCCACTCCCGGATTTCCCCGCTTTCGAGGACCGAGCAGACGCCGACGAACCACCGGAGGATTTTCTTTTTTGCTCACGAACGGACGATGCAGAACCCGATTTCGATTTCGGTTTTCGGTGGTGCGAATCCGTCTTCGGAACCTCCGCGGTTTCCGCCAATTGGTTCTTTGCCTCCGGTTCCGAGTCCGCCAACGGCATGTAGTCGTTGGACGAGGAGGATGCCTTCTTTGGTTTCGGTTCGACGGGTAACGGATCGTCGTCGTCCGCGATCAGCGGAGCATCATCCGGAATGATGGTCGAGCTGGAACCCGCGGGGCGTTTTGCAGGCGGGGCTGATGACGATTGCGACGGCTGAGCCGGTTTCTCGGAAGGACCGCTGGTGTCGGAACCACCGAGAAGTTCGGAGATATCTGCGACCGGCGTCTGTTGCTCAGCTTTCCAATCCAAGTAGTCCTGGATTTGAATCCACGGGCCGTCATCTTCACGGACGGAATCCGTCTTCTGAACCTTCCCTGCCGTCAGTAACTCTTGAACTTGCTCAAAGCTGACTGGCCCGAAGATCCGGTCGTCGTGGCGGAGTTTAAGTTGCGGTTGTGAATCTGGCATTATGTTAAGCATTAATAAAATGACGGCCGCATCTGGGAACTAACGGCCGATTGATTTGCGGGCCCAATGTACAGTTTAAGCTTTCCCCACGAGGAATCGTGCAGAAAACGTTCGGATCTCCCCAGGAATGATTGATTGAAGTGGGATAATTAGGATTGCGAATGTTTCCGGATGGTTCCCACTTTTTGAGGTGTCGAGGTGAAGACTCCAAATTTTCTGAAATTAACGGTTGTTGATATCAGGGAAATTTCGTATCCTATTTCTCCCAACAACGTTTTTTGATATTGAATGGATCATTGCGACATTCAATTTTCTTAAAGAAAACGGATTTGAGCCTGCCGAGTTATCCCCACTCATCCTGCCAGCCAATTGGGTATTGAAACACGTCATGATCATGGATGTTTCACTGATTAGCCAGTTCTCGGACTACCCATCGATTTCATTTCAAGTCGATGATGTCCCGGTTGTCGTTGGCCGAAGTTCACATGCCAACGTGCAGGTGACGCACCCGCTTGTCAGCCGAATGCACTGTGAGTTGTGTTGTGTCGATGGTCGGTTATTTCTTAAAGACCTGGCATCCACAAACCAGACGATCGTCAACGGGCAGCCCGCCACGGAAACGGAAGTGTATCCGGGAGACGAGATTTTGATTGGTGGAGTTGCTTACCGAGTTAAGTTGGAACCCCAGGATGCCATGGCGGAATCGCTGGCAGTCCGCTAGGGGGATTAGCTACCGAGCAGCTTGCTATCGCTCCTCGTGGGTTATTCGTCAAGGTCAGGAAGCAACGGTTTGATCCTGTCCACCGAGTATCCGGATAACCGCCCCCCGGTCTAATTGAAGTTGACGGAAACTGGCGGGACGTTACGCATGAATTGGCGTGAATCCCATTCCTTCCAAGAATTTTTGCGTCTCGTCGGATGTCAACCGCTTGCGGAACTCTTGGATCACCGGCGAATCGAACCGGGATCGTGGGACAACGAAATCGTACTGTTCCTGGCGAACACGGATCGACTTTAGACCATAGTTTATTGCGACAGACTCGATCGCCACGCCCCAATCCGCTCGCCCTTGCTGAATTGCCGCCGCAACTGCGTTGTGCGAACGGGGTTGCATCGCATAACCCGAAGGCTTTTCCCCGTCGAGCAACTCATCAACCAGAATCCGAGTGCCGCTCCCTTGGTTGCGATTGACCATGCGGCAGTCGGGGGTCTTGATCGCCAATTCAATCGCTTGTGTTGGCGTGAGGCCATCGAAGCGTATGTCGTCGGATCGATAAACGATACACTGCCAACGTAAGTAACCAGGGATCAGAACGACGTTGTCGTCCAAAAAAGGCGTGTTGTATTCGCCGGTTGCGGCATCGAGCAAATGGAGACCCGCCAGATCGCAGTCGTTTTTTCGGGCAGCATTCAACCCGGCCTGACTACCGACGAAAATGGTTTTTGTTTGTCGGCCGGACAGGTTCATCTGACTCAGAATCTGGTCCAGACCAACACAGTGACTCCCAACAAACACGAGATCGGCCGCATTGTTGCCACCGGCTAACTTCGTGACCATAACTTTGGAATTCTCGGCTATCTGTTCGGTATGTTGATCGATCGTCAGGAAACCATCCGCCAAGCTAAACGTCGTGACAGACCCGCTTCCTTTGCCCATCGGGTACGCACTGAGTCCATCGGGGGAATTTACGAGACCGACCAGCAGGAACTCGGTCCGTCCCCGTTGCGAATTCACACGAACTGGTAGTCGAGCCGTCACGGTTTCGGTGGCTTGGGAACTGAGTCCCGCCAATTGCCGGATGATTGGGGCGACGAATTCGTGGAAGGTGAAGATCGCCGATGTGGGGAAGCCCGGCAGAATGACGACGGGTTTTTTCTCCGTCGCTGCCAAACAGATTGGCTTTCCAGGTTTCAATGCGACGCCATGAGCGACAATTCCCGGATCGGTCACGCGACGGGTGACGACCTGGTACGACAAGTCGCCAGCACCCTTTGATGTTCCGCCGGACAACAACACGACATCGCATTGAAGTGCTTCGTCGAGTGCCTTTTCCAGAGCGGTTTCCTCATCGGGGACGACGCCCAAGGGCACTGGTTCGCCACCAAGTTCTTGCACGGCGGCGGCGAGCATGAACAAGTTGGAATCGTAAACCTTTCCTGCCGGTCGAAGTCCGCCGGGAGGCACAATTTCGTCGCCCGTCGAGAGAATGGCCACGGTCGGCCTGCGATAGACGGCAATCTTCGACAATCCGATCGCCGCCAGTACGCCGACTTCCCGTGACGAAAGGACCTGCCCGACACGCAAGACCGTCTCGCCGAGAGCAATGTCACTCCCGGCGAACGACACGTTCTGCCCCGCTGAGACCGCACGTGTGATACTCAGTTGCGGGGGATCGGTTGTTTCATCGACGTCGGTGTCTTCGATCATTACAACGGCGTCGGCTCCGCGTGGCAGCATCCCGCCGGTGGCAATTGGCGTTGCGGTTCCGGGAGAGACATAACCTTCCGGTTCGATGCCCGGCGAAATCACTTCGAGATTGAGATTTGCAATTCGCGGTTCTTCTTCCATGGCCCCGAACGTATCCGACGCCTGGACCGCGAATCCGTCGACATTCGAGCGGTCGAACCCTGGAACATCAATCTGCGAGGCCACATCCTCCGCCAGCACTCGCGTGACCGCTTCCGACAGCGGAACAGTCTCGACACCCAACGGTTGCGTGTTGATGGCTTCACGAAAGCGACGCGTCGCCTCATCTCGGCTGACCACGTCCAGAAACTGGCTCTGACGAGCAGCTGCCAACGAGCGACGAGAATCCGCGGACATACGTGAATCGGCCTTCTTTGCGAGAAAAACGGTGCGTTCGGGATCATCATAACAGGTTCGCGTCGGGCTGTCTTACAGACGGTGAATCAAAGTCGTGGACACGAGCAAGAATCGATGAAGTTCGTGCAAACTTGACCCATTCCCTAATGTTTCGATCCACGGTTTGTTACATAGGAAGAACATGCCTTCGTGGCGTATTCGTCGAAATGGCAACCGAACGAAAGCCGTTCGCGGCGAACATCCATCATGTGCTATCGACCACTTCATTTTGAGCTTTTTCTATGTCCGTACCGCATCCATCATCGACATCTGCCGAAACACCCACTCCAACACTTCGCTGGGAGGGCGATCACACGGGCCGACTCTGGATGATTGATCAAACCCTGTTGCCAACCGAGTTGAAAGAGATTGAACTCGGATCGGTAGAGGCCGTTTGGGAGGCCATTAAAGCCTTGCGCGTTCGTGGTGCACCTGCGATTGGGGTCGCGGCGGCTTATGGTGTCGTCATCGGGTTGCAGGCAGTGGCAGACGCCCCCCGTGAGCAGTTTGATGCCAAATTGAAAGAGACGGTGGACTACCTGGCCACAAGCCGACCAACCGCCGTCAACTTGTTCTGGGCCCTCGAGCGGATGTCGCAATTTGCGGCGGATCGTCCAGAGGAAGCCTCAACGAAGTTGTTACCGAAATTGCTGGAAGAAGCTCGACGTATTGAACTTGAAGACCGCGAGATGTGCGCGGCGATCGGCCGACACGGTGCGGAATTGCTCGCGGACGGTTCCGGCGTGCTCACGCATTGTAACGCGGGTGGATTGGCGACGGCGGGCGATGGGACGGCGTTGTCAGTCATCTTTGCGGCCGCAGCGAGCGGCAAGCAACTTCAGGTCTATGCCGACGAAACGCGACCACTGCTCCAGGGGGCTCGGCTGACATCCTGGGAACTGATGCAACGCAACGTGCCCGTCACCGTCATTTGTGATTCCATGGCTGGTTGGGTCATGAAAGAGGGACGGGTCCAGGCCGTTGTCACCGGAGCGGACCGCATCGCAGGCAATGGAGACGCCGCCAACAAGATCGGCACGTACTCTGTGGCTCTGTTGGCGAAGGAACATGGCATTCCCTTCTACGTTGCCGCTCCGTCGAGCACATTTGACTTGTCATTGTCCTCCGGAGAAGAAATTCCGATCGAAGAACGTGACCCTCTGGAAATCACGAACGGAATGGGACGTCAGACAGCTCCCGATGGGGCACACGTCTACAATCCGGCCTTCGATGTGACGCCGGCCAAATACATCGCAGCGATTATCACCGAACGCGGGTTGATTCGTCCGGTGAACGAGCAAAACGTTCGTGAGCATCTTGCCGACTAATGCCGTTGGATCATCGTGGTCCGCTTGCGAGGCGACTGTGACACGATAGAATCGGCAAACGGATCCACACGACGTATTGCCCTTCAACCCCGAAGAAATCATGAGCCGACAACCAGTTTTGATCAACGGAGCTTGGACCGAATCCAACGCTAGCCAAGTCTTTCATGCCGTCAATCCGGCGACTCGGGAATCGTTGGAGGCGGCTTTTCCGGTCAGTTCGTGGGAGGAATTGGAGTCGGTGCTGAAGGCGGCGGATGCGGCTTTTCAGGAGGTTCAAAATTGGCCAGGAAGCCGATTCGCGGACTTTCTCGAAGGGTACGCCGACGAAATCGAAAAACGGCAAGATGCACTTGTTGAAATGGCGAATTTGGAGACGGCGTTGCCGGTTTCGCCTCGTCTGCGGGATGGTGAGTTTCCTCGCACGACCAATCAACTCCGGCAGGCCGCCGAGGGAGCCCGAACCGGTTCGTGGTCGCGTCCTATCATCGATACGACAGCGAACATCCGCTCGAAATTCGCTGCGATCGGTCCCGTCGTTGTGATGGGGCCGAACAACTTTCCGTTCGCGTTTAACAGCATCGCGGGCGGAGACTTCGCCGCCGCCGTGGCTGCCGGGAATCCGGTAATTGCCAAAGGTCACCCATCACATCCGGGGACCACGAAATTATTCGCCGAAGCAGCGTTGGCGGCCGCAAAAGCGACGAAAATGCCCGATGGCTTCGTCCAATTGGTTTACCGAACCAGCCATGAAGACGGTGCCCGACTCGTCTCCGATCATCGTGTCGGTGCGATCGGGTATACCGGGTCCCGTCATGCCGGTCTGGCTCTCAAAAAAGCCGCTGATGAAGCCGGAAAACCGATTTATCTCGAACTCTCCAGCATCAATCCGGTTTGCATTCTGCCAGGATCGCTTCGCGAACGATCCGCAGCGATTGTCGATGAATTTGTCGGTAGTTGCTTGATGGGAACCGGCCAGTTTTGCACAAATCCGGGGCTTGTGTTGCTGCTGAAGTCGCAAGAGTCCACAGATTTTATTCATGCAATCGTGCAGCGATTTCAGGATGCTCCAAGTGGGGTTTTGTTGGCCGAAGGGGTTCTCAAATCGGTTTCGAATGGCGTGCAAACACTTCAGTCCGCAGGAGCAGAATTGCTGTGCGGTGGTGCCGATGCTGATGCAACTGGATTTCAGTATCAGAACACATTGCTCAAAGTCGATGGCGAGAAATTCTTGGAACGCCCTGAGGAATTTCAGACCGAAGCATTTGGGAATGAGTCGTTGATTGTCGTTGCGAACGACGTCAGTCAATTGGTGGAAATCGCGGCGGCTTTGGAAGGCAATCTGACGGGCTGTATCTATAGTGACACCGATGGTACCGACGACGACATTTACAACCGAATTGAGCCAAAACTGCGTCAGCGTGTTGGCCGTCTACTCAATGATAAAATGCCGACAGGTGTGGCCGTCAGTCCGGCGATGAATCACGGCGGACCATTCCCAGCGACTGGGCATCCGGGGTTTACGGCGGTCGGTATGCCAACGTCGATTCAACGTTTTGCTCAACTTTTGTGCTACGATAACGTTCGTCCCAATCGCCTCCCTGCCGAACTTCAGGACGAGTCAACGATTCCGGGTCTTTGGCGATGTGTCGATGGGCAATGGACGCAAGATTCCATCACCAACCCCGCGTCCTGAGAGCATCTCACGACACCACGACAAAGCAATCGGCTTCGTTGACATTTCGGGAAACCTCATTTACCGTGAGGTTCCCGTTGGATTGACCCATCCAACACAACCAGTTCACCAAATTTCGCTTCTTCATTGACATACCCTGACGACGAAGGACTGCGCTATGCCCCGTCCCGTAACTCTATTCACTGGCCAATGGGCTGACCTACCGTTAGAGACGCTTTGCAAAAAAGCGGGCGATTTCGGATATGACGGTCTGGAACTTGCGTGTTGGGGAGATCACTTTGAAGTCGACAAGGCGTTGTCCGACGACACCTATTGTGCGAAAAAACGTGATTTGCTGGAACGACATGGACTGAAATTGTATTCCATCTCGAACCACTTGGTTGGGCAAGCGGTGCTGGATCGCATCGATGCTCGTCATCAATCCATCTTGCCGGAATATGTCTGGGGAGATGGCGACGCGGATGGCGTCAACGAACGGGCGATCGAAGAGATGAAGAACACCGCGCGAGCCGCTCAGAAGTTGGGCGTCGGCGTGGTCAACGGGTTTACGGGGTCTTCGATCTGGCACCTCATCTATGACTTCCCGCCAACCCCACCGGAGATGTTCGACGCGGGCTATCAATTGCTCGCGGATCGTTGGAATCCGATTTTGGACGTCTTTCAAGAATGTGGCGTCAAATTCGCGTTGGAAGTCCATCCAACAGAAATTGCCTTCGATATTTACACGGCCGAACGGTCACTCAAGGCACTTGATCACCGCGAAGAATTTGGGTTCAACTTCGACCCCAGTCACCTGATTTGGCAAGGCGTCGATCCGGTTGAGTTCATTCGGGCGTTCCCGGATCGGATTTACCACGTCCACATGAAAGATGCCAAAGTCACGTTGAACGGGAAGACGGGGATTTTGACCAGTCATCTCGGGTTCGGCGATCCGCGGCGTGGTTGGGATTTCCGGAGTGTCGGTCGTGGTGGCGTTCGCTTCGAAGAGATCATTCGTGCGTTGAACGCGATCGGTTATCCGGCGGATGCCCCGTTGTCGGTCGAATGGGAAGACATGGGGATGGACCGCGAAGCCGGCGCGACCGAAGCCGCTCAGTTCTGCAAGAATGTCGATTTTGCTCCGTCCAATACTCGATTTGACGCGGCGTTTGCTGACTAACCTTGGTCAATTTGTGTAGCAGACGGTTGACGTCTGGTGAACTTGTGTCGGGGGACACGGGTTTCTGGCCATATTTGAGTTATGAAAACCATGCCCCCCACGCGCTCGCAATGGAATCAGTCAAGTCGATTGACTCAACCCCAGTGCAATCCATCATCAACCGGCAACAAGGAAGACCGATCGGGTGAGCCTGGCTTTCGACGTTTGAACCATCAGAAAAGGGTTCCGGTGGCCCCCCGTATTGATTTGAATTCCACGTTTGCGTTGCATGATCGGTTGCTTGGTCGCTGGAGAGATGATCCGAAATCCTGTCAGGCGGCCTGCGACCATGCCAGCCAAACGCTCTCCGACCGAGAAACGAAGTTCGAGGGCGCGCGGAGCATGAATTTCGCACTCTCGGCGTTGTTACTCAAACAGCAACACGTTGAGACGTTGCGAGAGATCGGAGAGTCGTTGCATCGCATCGCTGAAAAGGCGATGGATTGGGTGCTGAGCGACCACGACCGATTCATCCAGTTCTTTCGCGATCACGAACGGATGTGGCCTTGGCTACGGAAAGCTTCGCACTCACCCCATTGGCAAGGCGTGAGCCGGTTTGACGCGGTCATCACGGCTGATGGGCAGGTCCGGATTCTCGAATTGAACACGGGATGCCCGGCGGGTTTTTTTCATGCGGAGAACTTTTCCGATGTGACCGCCCGTGCAATGGTCGAGGCGGGAGCCATCCCCGCACACGCAGCGACAAGCCGCTACGGCACGATCCCGGAGCGAACACTTTGTGATGAGCTTCTTGAGATTGAACGTCAAGGAACCCATGAGCAAGGTTTGATTGCACTCGTCAATGACGAAAACGAACTGCAGAACGAGTTAGCTCTGTTTCAACGCAAACTCCGCTCGCGTGGTCGTCGGGCGGAAATCGTGAATGCGAGAGACATTCAATGGAACGGTTCCCAGGCGACCGTTCACGGCGAACCGATCTCTCTGGCATATAACAAGATCCGGATTAGCACACCGAATAGTCCGGGGCATCACTGGCGACCGGGATTCGAAAATCGTTACGCCGGCTATTTGGAGGCGATCGCGAAAGACGGCGTGGTGGCGGTGAATAATTTGGCGTGTCTGACAGTTGGTGAGGACAAGGGATTGCTCGAAGTCATGCGGACGCCTGAGTTCACACGCCAATTGAGCGATGCGGAACGTTTGGTCGTGGAACATCATGTCTTGCGTACCGTGCGTCTTCGCGAAGGGCTTGTCGATTGGGACGGTCAGACGATCGACCTACTTCCGTTCGTTCAACGGAATCGCGAACGGTTGGTGATCAAACCTGCCAACGAGGGCCGTGGATTCGGGGTGGTTGTCGGCAAATTTGCGACGCCATCGGAATGGGAAGCGGCGTGCGAGCTGGATCCTTGCCTGCCAAAGGTCGTCCAAGAGTTCACCGAACCGGCGTCACTAGAAGTTCAACGCGACGCCAACCATGAATCGATGTCACACTTCCTGACAGTGGGGCTGGCGATGATTCGTGGGCGGTACTCAGGTTTGTTGTCCCGTGTTTCGACCAATCCGGTGACGAATGTCGGACGGGACGGGGTTGTTCAAGCCGTCTTCGTCGAGAATTAGTCGCGGCGGAATTGAGACTCTGATGCCTATGCAGGAAGCTGTTCGGGTTGACGACAGACTTTCTTAACCAGTGATGCAATCAATACTTGGGTGGCATGCTCACAGCTCGAGGTGGGCATGGGCCAGCGACGTTCGAATGTCCCCTCGTGCTACCCAGTATGTCACCTGTATAACAGTTTCTTGCCGTGCTGAATCCGCTTGCGTTCGTCGTGTTCTCCGCCTATGTTACGCCATCGCTGGCGACATGCGACTATCACCGGAAGAGAACATCATGCTACCGCCTGTTGAATCTGACACTACCTATCTTCTATTGATCCGTCACGGTGCGACCACTGCAAACGAAATGCGGCCGTATACGCTGCAAGGACGAAGTGTCGATCTCGACCTCAGCCCGACGGGGCAGGCGCAGGCGGTGGCGGTTGGTGAGTTCCTCAAGTCGGCACCATTGAGCCACGTTTATGCCAGTCCTCTCAAGCGGGCACAGCAGACTGCCGGACAAATCGCACTGCATCATGATTTGAATGTGCAAACGCTCGAAACCATCGCTGAAGTCGATGTTGGACAGTGGGAAGGCAAACACTGGGACGGGATTATGGCCGAGTTTCCGGACGACTACCGGAAATTCATGGATGATCCCGGCGACACACCCTACCTGGGAGGGGAATCGTACCGCGATGTCCTCAATCGAACCGAGCCTGCGATGGCAAAACTCCTCGAACAACATAAAGGGGAAGCCATCGTCGTGGTCGCGCACAACGTCGTCAACCGAGCTTGGCTTGCCCACTTGTTAGGTCTTGAGTTTCGGCTTGCAAAGACGTTGGATCAGCAGAACACGTGCGTCAATGTGATCCGTCACAAAGACGGTGAAACGAAGTTGCTGACGATGAACAGCCATTTCCACGTGCCTCAATAGATACCCCACTGAGTTTGCAAAGAAACTCGATGTTGCGGAATCTCAACGTTCAGGCAATGAAACACTTTGATTAATCAAATTGTTCGCAAATCTGACGTTCCGATTTTTCGGACTGTCTTCTTTCAGCAACATTCTCTTCTAGTGATTCGTTGCAACCCGTTTGATGTTAACGGGTTATGTCTTGTTCGTGGTTGCTGTCCTCGGGGCGGTTTCCCACGGTCTTGCGTTCTGGCACATGAACTGCATTTGAACGTCTTACATGAACGCTGCGGTACTAAGTAGCGTTCTCTATGACTGTTTTAAGCTGTCATGCTCAGAGTCTTCGCAATACTCGAGTGTGAGAGAGACCCGAGGACTGTCGCCGCAACCGACAGTCCTCGTCGAATCAAAATCGGTCCATTCGATGGCCGATCCGAATACAACCTGCAGGCGCATCTCGGGAATTGCCCGGATGCAAAGGCAATCGATGGGGAGTGGATCAGACTCAACCATCAATGTGTTGCCGAAATCGAATTCTTCGTTCGTGCACAAACGCGGAATTCACCGTCTACACGAATCACGGGGCTTCGGCCGAAGATTGGTGACATGTTCAACAAGATATGCTCTCTCAAGAATTATCAGAAGGTAAAATCTCAATGCTGAAACAATTGCTCAACGACGAAGCTGGTTTCATCGTCTCGGCTGAACTTGTCATGATCGCTACGATCCTTGTCATCGGCCTCGTTGTTGGCTTGAGCGAAGTCGCTCACGCTGTGAACTCCGAACTCAATGACGTCGGCGAAGCCATCGGCTGCCTGAACCAAAGCTATGGCTACACCGGCTTCTCCAAAGCTAAAGACGATGGCAACGGCGGAATCTTCGGCAACAACGCTGCTGTCAGCTTCGGATGTGTCTTCGTCGATAGCCTCGACGACTGCGACAACAACGAGTGCGACATCGCTTGCGGCCCAGTTGCTCCAGAGGTTCCAAAGAACAACTAATTTGACGCAAAAAAGGTCGGCGGCTTGAAGATTCAACCTCACTGTTGACCAGCGATCAAAACCACAAACCCCGCGGACGAGTTTACTCATCCACGGGGTTTGTTCTGTTTTAGATGCGTTTCCGACTTCGTCGATGCTGCTTAGACATGTTTGAAGCGAAAGCGGTAATCGTCACCGGATTCCCGGTCGATCCAGTCGTGCAAACCAAGGTAGAAATCGCGGTTCCATGGTGTTGCGGTTCGTTCGACTCGCACCCAGTGGGCGTTCGATCGAGCTGCCGGAGTGGCAATCTGCATCGGCTCGGTGGAAATCGCAATCACGGGGCAGCGGAAGCGATCCGCCAGGCTTTCCAAATCGCGGAGCATTGGCTCTTCGAAATGCCAGTTGCGTTCGTAGCTGGTCCAATGCGAGAACTCACCGAGATGGTCCACGAAGACCGCACCCAGTTGCCGATCGTTGAACAGCGACTTCAACACTTCGACGGTTTGTCGCTCGATGTTGCCATCGACGAACTGAATTCGTTCAGCCCATTGACGCAAGCGATCCACTGACTCATCCACTAACCATGGTTTGTCAGCGTATCCACCACGTGGGTCCTGGCCGATCAATCGGGTTTGAATTTCTTCGACCGACAAGCCTTCACCGTCGGACAGCCGCCGGGTCATTTGAGCGATGACGCCGAGTGTGATTTCTTCTTCGGTGAACTCGCGGCAGACCACGACGGAAGTGCCGGTCCAGTTTTCCAGGGCGTGCACAATTCGGCCGCACAGTTCGGTGAAGCGTCCTCGTCGTGTTGCTTGAGCCAACACGGTGACGGTGCCGGCATGACGATCCGTCCCATCGCAGCTGAGAAGATCTTCATCGACTCGGTGACGATCGTCGTTTCGGATCAGTCGTCCGACCACATCACCGACCGAAACGCATTCAGCTTTTGGAGCTGGGGCTTGGAGGCTGCCCAAGCGTGATTCGACCAAATCGCGAGCCAATTGGAAGTGACCGCGACGCAGTGCGTCATCGACATCGGCGATCAGGTCGTGCATCGCACGACGATCGTCAAGATCGGTCAATCGTTCGGCCTCGGCTTGCAACCACGCACGCAAAGTTGTGTAGCGTTCCGGTTTCGGTTCGACTTTCGCGACGGGTTTCGTGCCATTACGGCGGGCCGGTTCCGTCACTCGGTCGGTCCACCCGAAGGATTTCCCGTGGAATGCACGGCTTCGGTATTCCAGAGTTTTGCGGCAGGCGGATACGCCGTGCTTACGAGTGAAATCGGCGAGGGTTTCGTCATCGCCAATACGATCGTGATCCAAAACGAAGATTTCCGGAGCACTGCGAGCGTGCAACGCATGATCGAGACAGCTCCGCACATCGCGGTAGCAGGTGGAATCCTTTCGGAAGGCAAGCACCACCGACCGCACACCAAGTTTCGCGAGTTGTTGCCAGCGAGTTGCGGTAAATTCGGGACCGTCGCCAGCAATTGCGAAGACGTTTTCGATGCCGCGAGATTGCAGGTAGAACGCGTCGGCCACGTCCTCGACGAGAATCACTTCCGAAGACAGAACTACTGAGGTCAGAGGGGAACTCAAACCGCAGGCAGGGACACCCGAGAACTTTGGTCCGCGGGCAAATCGGTAATGGGCTCGTTGACCGGGATTGGGAGTCGGAACGAACGCGACCACATCGACGACTTCACCATTCGCATCGCAAATGGGTGCGACCAAGCAACCTTCCCAATCCCCGTGCCGATGTCCGTCGGAATCGGAGACCAAGCCGGATTCTTCGATCGCCGTTTCGCCGTAGCCGATTCGTCGGAGATAGCTGCGAACCTCGTCCGCAGTCGGATACAAGCCAAAGTTGAGAGCCAAGATGTCATCGAATGACAGGCCACGGCTCTCCAGAAATCGCACGGCGGCGGCGAGAGTCGAACGATTTCGATGGTGATCGTCAGCGTGACGCAGGTCCGCGGGATGGAACTGCAGGTGATTGATCAGGTCCGCGTAGATCGTGACTCCGGTGCCCGAAGGTTTGACGGGAGTTTCGTTCGTGGGACGTGGCGGCGTCGGATTGTTCGGCGTGACCCGCTGAAACAAGGCGGGATGACGTTCTGGGTTGATGCGAGTCCGCGTTTCGGTTCGGTCCGACATGGGGCTTCCTTTCCACCAAATGGAGCGTTGCTTGTCTCGGGAATTGTCGATTTGACTTTTGAGTGATGTAATTTCTACAAGGCTCTAAGTCACTCGGATACAAATCCGCTGGGTCTAGCGACTTTTACGTTGTAGAAGACTCGTTTGCCTGTTCAATGCAATTCGGGTGCCGACCGCAGAGAAAATTTCGTTCGCAAACCGCTTTCGAAGAGAGTGCCCGCGATTTCGTTTTTTGGGCGATTTCTGGTGACTCACAACCGGGCGAGTCGGTTGCGTGAAAGTGGGTCGCGGGGCACAATTCAGCATCACAAGCTCAATCTCGCCCGGACGGGTCGCGCCGCCCGTTTCAGAAGACTGGAAAGGTCACCGATGGAACCCGTTGAAGCACCGGCGTTCGCCGAAAAGAATCCGATTGTCACCGTCCAACAGCACATCTTACGGGAACAACGTCGGTTTCCGGGGGCGTCTGGCGAGTTTTCGTTCCTGCTGTCGGGCATCACCCTCGCGACGAAAATGATCGCAGCCCGTGTTCGCCGAGCCGGTCTGACCGACACGTTTGGAGCCGAAGGCGGTATGAACGTGCAAGGCGAGGTCCAACAGAAACTCGACGTCTACGCCAACCAAGCGATGATGCACTGCTTGGCGGTTCGAGAAAGCGTGGCGGTGTTGGCATCGGAAGAAAACGAGCAACCGCAGATCGTCGACGAAGGCAATCCGAATTCCCATTATGTCGTGGTGTTTGATCCGCTCGATGGGTCGTCGAACATTGATGTGAACGTCAGTGTGGGAACCACGTTTTCGATTCTGAAACGCGCGGATGGAGCCACTCCGGACGGGGGGCACGAGGCCGATGTTTTGCAAACAGGTGCAAAGCAAGTCGCAGCCGGTTATGTGATGTACGGTTCGTCGGTGATGCTCGTTTACACCTGCGGACACGGCGTGCACGGTTTCACGCTGGACCCAGCCATCGGTGCGTTCGTGCTCAGCCACGAGTACATCCGGATTCCCAAGCAGGGTAAGTACTACTCGGTGAACGAGTCACACTTTGAATCGTTTCCCGAACCGTACCAAAAGTTCCTGACCCGAATTCGATCGGGAGAATTGGGCCAACAGTACAGTTCACGCTACATCGGCTCGATGGTCGCAGATTTTCATCGCACGCTTCTCAAGGGCGGAATCTTTTTGTATCCGCCGACGGCGAGCAATCCGGAAGGAAAACTGCGGCTGTTGTACGAAGCGAATCCGATTGCGTTCATCACCGAGCAAGCTGGCGGCGTCGCGACGGATGGCGAACACCGCATCCTCGATAAAGTGCCTTCCAGTATCCACGAGCGAACGTCGTTGGTGGTCGGTGGGCAAGTCGAGGCGGCGGAATTCGCACGCTGTTGGTAAGAAATCGACCTACGCGGCCTTCCGAGACGGTTTGGCCGCCGGTTGCGTTTGGATTGGCAGTTTCACGAGATCGTGAATGTTGCCTTGCACGGAATTTTGGTCGAATTGGCCATCCGGCTCGTGCAGGGTCACAGGAAGTTCACCAAGCGGGGTCAACATCGTCGACCGAATGGCCCCGTTGACTTCGCTGCCACTCACCGCACTGAACCGAAAGCGTTTGAGCATACTCGGCAACGTGATTTTGAGAATCATCATCGCCAACGGTGCGCCAATGCACATGCGTGGTCCGTTCCCAAACGGCAAATACGCATACGGCGAAACCGACAGCGTTCGCCAGCGATCCGGTAGGAACGCGTTGGGCTCTTGGTAGATTTCTGGCAGACGGTGTGTGATGAATTGACTGAAAATGACAGGCTCACCCCGACGAAGGCGGAACGGTCCCAGATCGACCGGTTCCGCTGCGATCCGTTGCGAATATCCCGAGGCAGGCATGATTCGCATGCTCTCTTTGAGAACTCGTTCCGTGACCGAAAGGTTTTCAATCTCTCCGAGGTTCGGCGATGGCTGTTCGACGAGTGTATCGATTTCCTGCCACAATTCGGACATGATTTCCGGGTGCTGCGTCAGCAGGAAGATTGTCCAACAAAGTGTATGAGCCGTCGTCTTGTGAGCCGCACCGAACAACAGTGCCACATGCCCGACGAGATTTCCGTCATCAATCTTTACGCCTTGATCATGTGCTTGAATCAAGAGAGACAGCAAATCGCTACCGCTGGCCCCTCGTGATTTTTTCAGGTTGATCATGCCGAGAATTTCCTGTTCCAAGGTTTTTCCCAACGTCATCAATTCGTCGTAGCCATCGGTGAATTGTTTCCCGGCGATGAATGCTCCCATGCCAATTTCGTGATTCATATGAATCCACTCGTCGAGCATGGCACCGATCTGGTAAGCCAACTCCGGTTCATCTAGCCCGAAGAGCAAGGCACTTGTCACACGCAGCATGTAATGCGTCATGTCTTCATGCAGATCGCGAGTCTCTCCGACCTGCCAGGAGTCCAGCATTTCCGTGACCAACTGCGTCACTGGTTCGGCATACTGCCCAATGACCTGCTTCTGGAACGGCCCCATCACAAGTCGACGATGTTGCTTGTGTTCGTCGCCATTCATGCTGAGCAAGCCACTCGTGAGTCGTCGTTGCGGCGACCGTTTGCCACCTCGCAGGGCGAAGAATCGCGAGTGAAATGTTCGGGCGTCACTGAGGACACGTTGCGTCCATTTGGGACCGAACACGAAAAACAGCCGATGCGCCCCGTCTTGCAACCCGGCAATTTCCCCATGCTCCGCGTTTAATCGTCGAAGAACCGCGATGGGGTTCGAGGGAAAGTCGAGCAGGCTTCCCTCGGTCAACGGCAGTTCGGAGTCCGATTCGGAGTGAGACAATTTCGGGAAGGTTGAATGCGAAGTCATTGCGAGTCGTTCCATGACTGATAGCGGGGATCGCGTGGCAATTCCGTGACGCGACCTGTCACTTACCCCAAAACCGACAATTGGGTCAACCCGACATTTTGTGCCGAAACAGCGATGAAAGGTGTATCAAAGGCGGTCGATCAGTTTTGATCTTCGCGCGCCAGGGTTTTTCGTCTAGAACCCTGCGGATTCATCATTCAGGCTCACTGAGTCTTCGGACTCAACTGCACCCTCAGGTTGACGCATGGCAGCTCCCGATCGACAATCCCAACGGATTGGCAACCCGGTTCACCGACCGGTGTTGTTGCGGGAAGTGATGCGCGAAATGGAACTTTCGTCGGGGCTTACGGTACTTGACGGAACTGTTGGAGCAGCCGGACATAGCCAAAAGATCTGGCAGAAAATCCGACCGGACGGCACGTTGATTGGGCTCGACCGCGATCCCATGATGCTCGCCTATGCAAGCACGAAACTGCGATCGGATGCCGCCGACGCGCAGCGGATCATCTTGGAACATGCAAGCTATGCCGACGCGGCGAGTGTTTTGGAATCGCATCAGATTGACCAAGTCGATCGAGTTTTGCTCGACTTAGGATTATCGTCTGACCAGCTGGCGAGTGACGATCGTGGTTTCAGTTTCCAGGCGACCGGTGATTTGGATCTGCGATTCGACCCATCACGCGGACACCCGGCTTGGAAGATGCTCCAAAATTGGAGCGAAACCGAGTTGTGCGAAATCTTCGAGGAATATGGCGAAGAGCGGTACAGTCGTCGGATTGCCGCCGGCATCGAGCAACATCGACAGGAAAACTCGAAGCCGCTGCGTTCGGCCAAAGAATTGACGGAAATTGTGCTGCGGTCCGTTCCGAGTTCGGCTCGGCAGGATGCCAAAAAGCACCCGGCGACGCGGGTCTATCAAGCTTTGCGAATTGCAGTCAATCAGGAATTGGATCACCTTCGGCAAGCCCTGGATGAGACCTTGCCACGGATTGTTCGCCCGGGGGGGCGTGCACTCATCATCACGTTTCATTCGTTGGAAGACCGCATGGTCAAGGCAGCATTTCGAGGTGCGTCATGGCAGACAACCCAAACCGGCCCGAGCAAAGCCCTCAAACCCATCTCAGCCAGCCCGGACGAGGTGCGTCTCAACCCCCGCGCCCGAACGGCCCGGCTCCGCGTAGCAATCCGAGCGTAAACGCACGAGAACCCAATGCTCCTGCTCCGAATGCGGCCACTCCGAATGCTGGGGCGAATCCACCTCAGCCACGACCGAGTGGCCCCGCGACCCGGAGCATTCCGGTTCCGAGACCATCGGCTCCGGGGGTGAATCCGAACATTGGGCAATCGGCGAACACGCAGGAACCACCGGCCTCAACGACCCCGACATCATCTTCCACGTCGTCCGCGAGTACGCCAGGAGATCGGTCGGTACCTCCATTGGGACGTGCTCACACCGCCGCCGGTAATGCAATGCGATTTCTCGATGACTCCAGCTTGCCCCCGTCGTTGCCGTCCGCTTCCGTAGCGGCGTTGGCTGCGCACGCGGGAATCCTGGATTCGTCCGAAGACCCCCAGCGACCATCGTCGGTTCAAGACTCACCGACACCGAACAGCACGCCCAATTCCTATTCAACCGGCGCTCCAAACGCGACTTCCCGAACCCCACAGACACCGCCCGCTCCCACACGGTCCGCGTCAGCTACACAGCCGGTTCCTTCGACAAGAGAAACACCTTCGCCACAATCGCAATTCAATTCATATCGGCCGAACGCAAATCCCCAACAACCGGCTCCGACACAGCCGTCCAAGCCGGTACCGAGTTCCAAAGCTTCACCAAGTCAAGCTGTGACGGCTCCACGATCTGTTCCGCAGCAACAGGAGCAACCGAATCCGACCGCAGCATCACAACCGTCCGAAATGGACTGGGGAGTCGATCGGAAATCGAAACGATTCTCGATGGGAACCAAGTTGGGACTTCTCGGTGTCACCGTGTTGTTGGCGGGTTTCGGATATGTTCTTTATCGCAAGGCTGAACAGAACAAAGCCCTGGGCAGCGGTCTGTTGGCGGCAGGTGAAGAACCCTCCGCCACGCATGTGACTCCGGAACCAAGTTCACCGGCGCCAGCAGCACTCACGCCACCTCCAAGTCAGGACAAGTCGGCGATCTCGTTTGATCAACCGATGTTCCCTCAACCGATCCAGCAGGCGAGTCACGAAGTTCCCGCAGTCGAGACCAACGTTGGTGCTTCGGATGTCGGGACAGCCACCGAACCGCAGACGACAGTCGTCGAACCCCAAGCTACAACGGTGGCGGTTTCGCCCGGCGGAAACGCGGAGCCAGCGCCGGTCCCAGACAGCCCAGCCGAGAACCCTCTCAATTTTGAACCAGCGGTTCCCGTTGACACCCCGAACGCCGACTGGACCGGTGTGAAAGTGACGGCCTCGGAACCCTTACCCGAAACGTCAGCCGATATCGAAGTGACCGCCCCTGCCCCGACGGAGTCTGCACCGTTCACGGCTGAAAATCCGTTTGGTGCCGTCGAGATCTCAGACGCGACCGCAACGATGCCCGCTGAGGAAGTCAATGCAGCCCCGGCTGCCACGCCACCAGACTTAGGCCCGACAACTGAATCCGCAGCCCCGGAAACATCGGAGCTGCCCAAAGAAGACGACACTGCGGCGGTCAATTCACCTGTCGCAACGACTCCACCAGTAGCAACCGAGCCTCCGGCGGCGCCCTTTGATTTCGCTCCGGCCCCAACAGGTGATGCCGCTCCTGAGATGGCTACCGACGACGTTGTCACGGTTCCGGTCCCGGTTCCAGATCCGGCGGCGGAATCGCAGGAGACGCCGGCCATGGTGTTCTCGGAACCGCCGGCTGAGGTTGTCGAAACCGCAGCGGACGTTCCTGCATCACCAGCCCCAGAGGAATCGAACCCCGCTGCTGTACCGGACTTTGCTGCTTCCGAATCCGTAGCCGAGGTCGCCACGGAGACACCAAGTGTTCCGTTTGAGCCGGCCGCAGAGACAGTTCCCGAGAACACGGTCGCGGTCAACGAACCCGCTGCTTCCGCACCACCATCAGAACCGGCCGTCTTCGAGGCAGAATCACCGTTCGGTTCATCCGAACCGATGGCCAGTCCGGTCGCCAGTGAATCGACGCCATCCGACATCAAAACCACTGCGGCTGAGACTGCGACGGCCCCCGATCCATTTTCCCAGAACGATCCGTTCGCTGGCGACCCTTCGACACCGCCGGCGGCAATCAATGCAGAAGTGGAATCGCCTATGGGTGTTCCGCTCCAACCGGGCGAGCCTGACTTGCAACCCGTACCAACTGCGGTGACTGAGCCGATGGTGATCGAGGAGGCGGTCGTTGTGGACGAACCTGCGACGGCCCCCGTTCCATTTACCGAGACGCCTTCGACCGACGAACCGGTCCCCTTTGCCAAATCCGTGCCGTTTGATCAAACCAAACCGGGAATGGAAGCGGTACCGAGTCCTACAGATTATGGTACCGAAGCCGCTCCGAATGAACGGGCGACAGCGGAATTGTTTGGCCCGGTTGATCCTCCTGCAGGTAACGAGACAGCACTTCCTGTCGCTCCCGCTCCGATCGACGTGCCGGCACCGGCTTCCGATCCGATTCAGCAAACTGCCGGCGATACGGGGGAGCCCAAAGACGCATTCAAAACGGAGAACCCGTTCACGAACGAGCCTTCCACCGAACCGGTTGACAAATTTGCGATTGATACGCCCGGTCCGGCCGCTGGCAACGCCGACGGTACACCTGCCGTGCAGATGTCGAACGACTACGAGCCCGAATTGGTGCCCGTGCCGACTGCAAGTTCTTCCGATAAGTTCGAACCTGATGCGCCAGCGTTCAAGGCGGACGAAATTGATGTGTATGAAGTCCGACCACGTGACAACTATTGGTCGATCTCGAAGCGGGTTTACGGCACTGGGCGGTATTTCACAGCTCTTGCTCGATTCAATCGCGAACGTATCCCCGATCCGAAAAAAATGCGTCCGGGCATGAAGGTCATGGTTCCTACACGGGAAGCACTCGAACAAGCCAATCCGGACTTGTTTCCCAAACGTGTGCTCAATACCGACCCCGCGGGAGCGGATAGCGGTTTCTTTATGGACGAAAACGGCACGCCCCGTTTTCGGGTTGGTAAAGAAGACACGCTGGGAAGCATCGCGCATGCTCATCTGGGCCGATTCTCCCGATGGACCGAGATCTATCAGTTGAACCGGCAGCGATTAATCGATCCCAATAAATTGACGGTCGGCACGGAACTTCAGCTTCCACAGGATGCCAGCCGAGTTCGAGTTGTCAGCGCGGAAGTCATTGGACGATAAAAGTCGTAGGTTGGAACGCATCGGTTGCTTGACTTTGAGCATTCGGCGCACGACGAATTTTGTCATGAGTTCTCCGCGTTATGGTATTTCGATTTGTCGGTAGTTTGACGTTGATCGTTTCGATTGCGTTGATCGGTGTGGGACTGGAAAAGGCGAATCTTTCGTTGCACCGAGAGATCAGCCGTCAGCATTACCGGACCGACATCCTTCGCGAAGACTACGCCCGCTTGCGGTTGAAGAGTCAGGAACTCGGGGCACCGACGAACATGCTCGAAGATTTGGAATCCGGTCGAATCCCGGTGCGGGCTCCGGAACGGGTTGCGAACGGTGGCCCCCGAAAAATGCCGTTATTGGAGTGGCGTGGACGAGTCCCAACGATCGATTCCGAACAGCCCAATCGCCGCTGAGCCGATGGACTCCCAGGCATCATCGAAGATGTTCATCTGGCGGAGTCGTCTCGTTGTGGCTGCGATGACTGTCGGATGGCTCGTGCTTGCCTGTCGTTTGGTGCAGTTGCAAGTCATTCAACGTGACGAGCTCAGTGCAATCACCGAACGCCAACACACGCGCACTGTTACCATCTCCGCGCGTCCCGGAGACATCGTCGATCGACACGGACGATTGCTCGCAACAACGGTCACCGCAAAAAGCCTTTTTGTCGATCCGCATCGACTCACCGCCCCATGGCCAACGGCACAGCGACTCGCCGCCGCCTTGAACATGGATGCCGATATGCTGTTCTTGCGGCTCTCGAAGTATCGCCACAAACGCTTCTTGTGGATCAAACGACGTTTGACGGAATCGCAATTACAATCCATCGTCGAGTTGAAATTGCCACGTGGGACTTTTGGGTTTCGTGACGAATACCTTCGCAAGTATCCGCAGGGGCAATTGGCGTCGCATGTGGTTGGGCTTCGGAACATCGATGGGATTGGCCGCGGTGGAATCGAGCAGACCTTCGACGACATCCTGCGAGGTCACGACGGCACGCGACAGCTCACTCGAGATGCACGGGGGAAAGTGGTTCAAGTCCGCGAGGAAGTCGTGTCGGCACCAAAACATGGCCGAACGGTTGTACTCACGCTGGATGCGGTGATTCAACTTTACGCGGAGCGGGAACTTGACCAAATCGTCGAGAAATGGAACCCGCGAGGTGCATCCGCGATCGTTATGGACCCCCGAAACGGTGAAGTCTTGGCGATGGCATCACGTCCGGGATTTGACTTGAACAATCCGCGTGGAGCAGTGAACCGCGCCTGGCGGAACAATGCGATTGCGTCGATGTACGAGCCAGGGTCGACTCTGAAACCTTTCTTGGTGGCGTCCGCGATTGACGATGGCGTGCTTCAGCGTGACGAGACTCTCCATTGCGAACATGGTGCCTACCGGATGGGGCGGCGAATTCTGCACGATCATCATTCCTACGGCGAACTTTCCGTCACGGATGTTTTGGTGAAGTCGAGCAATATCGGCATGGCGAAAGTCGGCGAGCGGCTAACGAATGCGGGGCTTCATGCGTCGGTGATGAATTGGGGGTTCGGTCGGAAAACGGGCATCGAATTGCCCGGCGAAGTTGATGGGCTAGTCCGGCCAGTGGAGCAGTGGAATCACTATTCCACGGGGTCCGTGCCGATGGGCCATGAGATCGCGGTCACTCCGTTGCAGCTGATCACGGCTCATGCCGCGCTGGCGAACGGCGGACAATTGCTAGCTCCTAAGATCGTTCTCGCGGACACGGATGCCCTGTTCGATGATCGGCAATCCCCTTCCGAGTCCGTCGTTTCCTCGCAAGTGGCATCAGCCGTGGCCAGCCGCGATACAACTACCTGGCTCGTGCAAGGCCCCATGCGGGAAGTGATCACTAGGGGAACCGGTCGCAATGGCCAATTGGAGGGGTACTCCGTCTTCGGCAAAACCGGGACTGCTCAGAAACCGGATCCGCAGACAGGAAAGATTTCTTCCCGTTATCATGTTGCGTCGTTTGTATGTGGGGCTCCGGCGGACGATCCACAGGTCATCGTGTTAGTCGTCGTCGATGAACCGACCGGTGGGCCAAACCACTATGGAGGCACCGTGGCCGCTCCTGCTGCCGCCAAGTTGCTAAGACAAACGTTGATCCACCGACGCGTGCCCGGCAAGATTTCTTCCCGAGACGATCGGTTGTGAATTTCCCGCGTGGTCTCGGGACCGTGTGCAGAATTCACACACGTTGACATCGCTTTGTAACTCGCCCTATACTCTCGGCGTTGCCAATATTGATATTGGTGAAGCAAACAATTCGCAATTCCAAAACGAATTCGTTCCGCATCTGTTCCGACTCCAGAAACTTGAATCGTTTGTACTTTGATAGAGCAGACGGTGTCGACGGGATCGGTCCGAGAGAACGATTGCTAGAGATCGAGGCACGATGGCCGACCCTCGCGTACCCCTCAAAAATCCCGCATTAGCCGCCATTTTGGCGTATTTCTTGCCAGGTGCGGGACATCTCTACCAAGGACGGATTTTTAAAGCGGTCTTGTATGCCGTTTGTATCTGGGGCATGTTCCTGTATGGCATGCAGAAGTCTGGTTGGTCCGCGTTGCATACCCACCAGATTTCAGGTGGCGACGGTCACGGACTCCACTGGCAACGCAACTGGGGTTTTCTCACGCATCTGGGAATTGGAACTCCAGCGACGTTCGCGTTTCTGCAAACAAAACGGTTCCAATCGGAGTCGAACCAAACGAGCCGGCAATTGGACGGTGAATTGGTGTCCGACTTCAAGGGCATTGCTTACGACATCGTGCCATCCGAAGGATTGGCCGTCGCCGGACGCATCCGACTGAATACACGTCAGACGGAATATGGTCCGGAAGTCTCCGGGGTGTTCTCTGGTGATGGTTTGTTTCCTGATGGGGAGGTCAAACCGGTCGAGTTGGAATTACAGGGCGGCTTTTTGATTGGCCCTCCATATGCTGGCGATGATGCCCGCGGACTCGAAATCGACATTCTGAAAAGCGATTCGGGACCCTCAAGTGGAAGTTTGAACGGCGTTGTGCCCCGAAGTCTGTTCAACCGAGTCGGTATGCCAGCCACCGAGCAGCAAATCGAGCGTCTCCATGGGTTGCGGGGGAAAGGGTACGAGTTGGCCTTGGTTTACACCTGGATTGCGGGACTGCTCAACATTCTCGCGGTGTGGGATGCCTTCGCCGGTCCTGCCTATGGATACGGCGACGAAAAACCAGATGCCGAGGATGATTCCGCGAAGCAGCCGGAAGACCTCTCTGCATCCGAGCCCAACACTGCTCCCACAGCCTGATCGCCCAAAAAACGGCACCGACTTCACTGTTGATCACCGAACTTTCGACGCCAGAACTTGCTATCGAGTGCGATCATGTTTGACAACCTCATGCCGATTTTCGCGAACCTCAATATCTCTTGGCATTTGGTTCCGTTGGCCGCAATGATCAGCTTGGTTTACAGCGCCAGTCGCGTGGAATTGCCAGCCGCGATCATTCAACGCTCGGTACGGTTGTTCCTGACCATTTTCCTTTTTATGGGGGTGGTTTTCGCCATTCTTTGGGTGCTGTCGCTGGGGTTATAGATCAAATTTCCTCGGTCACCAATGATTGACATTCTGGACAACGACGGAAAACTCACGATTTGACTCGCTGAAAACAGATACAACAGACCGCGACATAGCCCAAATCTCGGGCGAAGGATCTTCGATGCCATCGGAAGCTCAAGGGGCGGATTCGATTCCTCCGCTATCGCGAGACCGTGCGTTTTATGGTGTGCTCGTTACACAGTTTCTCGGGGCCTTCAACGACAATCTTTTCAAACAGCTTGTATTGCTGATCTGCGTCACCGCCACGGTGAATTCCGGCGGCGGAAGTCTTCAAGGCTACGCGACCGCATTATTTTCCTTGCCATTTGTGCTGTTTTCGGGGGTTGCGGGGTTCCTTTCGGACCGTGTCAGCAAGTACAGCATCATTGTTTCCAGCAAGGTGGCGGAAGTTGTCATCATGTCGCTCGGCGGGGCGGCGTTGATGATCGGGCAATACTGGCCGGAACTCCGGGTCCCGTTGCTGTTCGTAGTGTTGTTCCTCATGGGAACACAAAGCGCGTTCTTCGGTCCTTCGAAGTATGGCATTCTTCCGGAAATGTTCCGCAATCGAGATTTGCCGCACGCCAATGGCGTCATTCAAATGACGACGTTTCTGGCAATCATCTTCGGTGCTGCCTTGGCCGGATTCCTGAAAGACTGGTACGGCGACGCGGTTTGGCTTGGCACGATTTACTGCGTCGGCATCGCAGTTGTGGGAACCGTTTCTTCGTTGTTCCTGCGAAAAACACCAATCGCCAAGCCGGAATTGCAATTCGATTGGTCCGCCTGGATCGTCACCAAAGACGTTTGGCGAATGATCGGGAGCGACCGTCAGCTTCTCGGAGTGCTTCTGATTTCATCCGTGTTCTGGTTTCTCGGTGGACTCACGCAGCAGACCGCAAATACGCTCGGAAAAGCTCACCTTGGCTGGTCGGATACACGAACAAGCTTGATGGTGGCGACAATCGGGTTAGGAATCTGCCTTGGCTGTGTTTCCGCGGCGGCAATGTCCAAGGATCGGGTGAGCTTCGGTGTGACCAAAATCGGAACGTGGGGTCTCATCCTTAGCTTTGTTGGGCTGTGGTGGATCTGCCCATCTGGAAAAGCAGTCACATTCGTGCAGAAGATTGCATTGCCCATTCCCTCGAAAATCGTCGGTGATATCCATTTTCGACCGGAAGCCATCGCGGAGTTGCTCGTTCCGCTGTCCGGCTTTGAATGGAAGCTGCGGGGTTTAATGTTGTTGACCGGGTTGTCCGCCGGGATGTTCGTCGTCCCGCTGCAAGTGTTTATGCAATCTCGACCACCAGCCGAATACAAAGGCCGGATGATCGGCGCGATGAATCTCATTAACTGGATAGGAATTGTCTGTTCAGGTTTGTTCTTCTCGCTGGCCACTGCTCTACTCAACGGCTTTCAACTTCCGTTCCCATGGCTGTTCCCTGTTATGGCGGCGTTCCTGCTACCGATTGGCCTGTTTTACCGGCCGCGAAGTGAAGCGTTATCAGTGTAGCGGACAGTCACTCTACGGCCCGGGAACTGAGGAACGACATTTTCTCAAAAACTTCGCGGCAGTCCGTTGACGAACCGCGATTGGCTGCTATTATTCCTCTCACCCGCGAGACACTCTCTGGTGGGTTTTTGATCTTTGACAACTTGGTTGATAGATTGTGTGTGAGCAAGATTTGAGTGGAAAATCGGCTCTGGTCTGGTGTTGCTACCAGACGGTTTGCTGTTGAAAGCTAGCCGCTTTTAATGGCGAGAATGAGTCGTGTTTTGCGCATAAAAGGCCGA